>JBGPMZ010000322.1:0-4285 GCA_041487255.1 Binataceae bacterium (SeqCode)
AATCGTGCGCGGCATTCCACGCACACGGCACATCGCCCGCAGGTGTTTAGGCGTGACTCCTGTCTGCGTCTTGTGCTACTATACGCAGTTCATAGACACTAATGCAGCATCTACCTTCGCAAAACTACAGAATCGATTCGACGACCCCAATCGCTCACAACCCCTATCTCTTCTACAAAAGCTCGAGGGTTCCGCAGCGCTTCAGGCTACCGGCTGGTTATACCGTCGCGCTGTGGCGGGCATCTCTGCGAACCCCATGGCCATCAGGGATCGCCGACTTGCGAACCCGCGCGCGATTCGCGTTCCGAGTTCTTCTGAACTGCGCTCGCCTGTTCACCAATCGCGAGGTCGGGGCGCTATGCATTTACTTCGCGGGTCGGCTCGTGCACTACTCCGGCTTCACTCCCCGCTATTGGCGATTTCCGTTCCTGGCGGATGAAGATTTGCAAATCGGCGACACCTGGACCGACCTTGCGCATCGCTGCAAAGGACTCGCGGGTTACGCGCTGCACGAAATCATCGAAATGAAGCAGGCGCGCGGCCGTGGATTCTGGTACGTCGTCGGCGCCGGCAATCATGCGTCGATTCGAGTGGTCGAAAGGGCGCATTTCCAGTTGCGCGGCGTCGGCGAGTGGCACAAACCGTGGGGGATCAAGCTGCTTGGCTCTTCTGTTCCGAGCGATGCTGATGATGTCTCGCGATTGGCGCGCGATGGAGCGTCGTCGAACTCCGACGATTTCCTCGCAGCCCCAATCCACAGCCTCCTGGAGCGAGATCTGGACGCGCTTGACCCCGTCAGGTCGCTCGAGCGCCCCTCGGTAGAAATAATCGAGCTGGTGGATGCGATTGATCCTCCGATGATTGATCCTCCGATGAAAGAAGTCGGTACCGCTTCTCGCTGAGGTCTACCGCGGTTTGAAGGTGACGTTGCGCGCCGATTGGACGCACACCATTTGCATGCGTCCCGGCTTTTCGGTCGTGAACGGACAGACGAGAAAGTCGCCCGACGCTTCAACCTCCGAGTTCATCTTTTCAGCTAGCTGTCGAGGCAGGACCTCGGGCACCGAGGCCGGCAGTGGACGTTGGGTTACTCCAAGAATTCGATGCTTTTCGGCGAGTGATATCCGATACGTCGGCGCACCATTCCAGGCGGAGACCTTGCCCTGCACTGTGAAGCAGGATCCGATCAGATCGGGATCCGATTGGCACGTCTGCGACGGAGGATCGACAACTTTTCCGTAGTGCTTAGTGATTGTGGCGATGTCGGCCTGCGCCGCAACCTCGGGCGCTTCGCCAATCGTGTAAAGATGCATTTCCGACACGCAGCTCGAGCGTCTCGGCGGCGACATCACCGACGGCCGCGCGAGGATCAGCAGCTTGCCGTCCGCGGTGAACCCTTGAGGTTCCACTGTCGCATCGCAATCTTTCCAAGCGAGCAGGTCCCAGACGTTTTGCCAGCGCATTTCGCCCGATGATGTCGGCATCGATGTGATCTGAACATCCCGATACTGCTCGTTCGGATAAGTTTCATTACTTTGCGCCGCGAGCAAAAGCTTCGAACCATCGGGAGAGAAGTCGACGATCTCAAAGTCTTCTCGATCGGCATCCGAAAGACTGAAGCTCTTCACCCTGGGCGGCTGCTCGAGGTGTATTTCAGCGCTCCGGTGGCATCCGGATGCATCGCGGCCGGCGATGCCCACGATGAACGCCGATACGCCACCGTCTCGAGCCAAGGCACTGTGAAATTCCCTGACGCCATTGTGCTCGGGACACGGAGGAGCGCCGCCGCTCGCGAGTGGCGCCAGTGCCTGCGCACGCGCGATCGAAGGAAGCGACAGCATCAGCAGGATCACCACCACGACGCGCAGCTTGATCATTGGAAGCTAGGCGGCGTCGTCGGGGTCATCGTTCACGATGCCGTCGTTGTCCGCGATCGCCACCTCTTCGACGATGGGCGCGGGCGGCGGCGCGACGACCGTATCGGAGAGCCGCCGCGACACGATGATGAACGCGGAATGCGCGATCATTCGAAACGTCGGCCGCACGCTCATCCCCTTGACCTGCCAGAAGCGCTGCATCGTCTCGAAGGATTCGATTTCGCCGAATGCCGGCGAGCGCTGCAGTTCTTCGCAGGTGTCCTTGAGTTGCACCGTGGTGGGGACGTAGCAGACCAGTACGCCGCCGGCGCGCAAGGCCTTGGCGGCCAGTGGCAGCGCGCGCCCGGGTTCCGGAAGATCGAGGAACAGGCGATCGACGCCGGTTTCCTCGAAGCCTAGATAGAGATCCTGGCGGTGAAGCGTCCAGTGCGGCGCATCGCCAAAAAATGTCGCGACGTTTTTGGTCGCGGCTTTCGCGAAGTCCTCGCGGATCTCGTATGAGATGACGTGTCCGGCCGGGCCCACCGCGCGTAGCAGTGCGATGGTCAATGCGCCGGCGCCGGTCCCGCCCTCGATCACTGTCGCGCCGGGGAAAACGTCGCCCCATATCAGCAGCGGCCCGGTATCCTTGGGATAGATGACCTGCGCGGCGCGCGGCAGATGCGGAATGAGATCGGCGTAGGTCGGCCGCAGCGCGAGGTAGCTCTCGCCGGTGGAAAACTTGAAGCGCGAGCCTTCCTCGACGCCGATAATCTCGTCGGCCATCAACTCGCCGCGGATCAGCAGTTTGACGCCGGGCCGCAGGATTTTCAGGTAGCGCCTGCCCTTGCGATCGATGAACATCGCGGCGTCGTTGGCTTTGAACTTCGGATCCAAGGTGGTCTACGGATATTCGGCTCAACGCCATCACGCAACAGGGGAGCGGAAAAGAGCCCGACAAAACACCAAGGCACCAAGAGCACCAAGTTAGGACCAGTGGCGCTTTTTCGTTAGGCGCGCGATCAAGTGATCATGCCATGAGAGCAGCACCAGATGCGGGCCGCAGCGGCCCTGTTCGGAGGTTCTTTTTCCAGATCCGTCCCATAGGGCCGCTGCGGCCCGCATCTGATAATCTGCTCTTTTCGCCGCGACCCCTTGATCCTGCGCCTACAGCAGAATTTCCACTGGTCCTAACTTGGTGCCCTTGGTGCCTTGGTGTTTTGTCCGGCTTCTGCTCCTTGGCTACTTGACCGATCGGACCGGCGCAACTAGGTTTATCGATGCTGCCCGGCCCCGAAACTGCGATGGCCGGGTCGTTTCACATCAGCAGTGGTGATTTGCGATTGGTCAGCCGGCGGTTCAGATGCGACGAGCGCGCGAAACCCCGGCTGGATGCTTTTATAATACATTCGAGGAACAAGATTTATGGCTGAGAAAAAAGCGAAAACTGCGGAGAAGAATCCCGGCGAGATTCAGCATAAGCATCTCTGCGCCGAATGCGGCGGTGGCAGTAAAGTGACCAAGTTCGCCGGCTTCGGACGCAAGGGTTTCTATCTCGTGTGCGAGAAGAACGCCGGTCACGTCGGGCGGCTGCGCTAGCTCACGATCCGGCAAGGGAGGCTTAACGAGATGGCGCGGGCGAAGAAGAAGAGCGGTAAAGCCTCCAAGAAGGACAAGTACGGCAGCTTCGATGATCTGACCGAAGAGGCCGATGAAGATGCGGATCTTCCCAAGGACGAAGCCGGCAGGCGCAAGATCAAACGCCAGTACACCGATTTGCTCGGAATCCGCATCGAGAAGTTGCGCGGCCGGATTCTCAATCGCGAGCGCATCAACAAGACCATCGAAGGCATCTACTTCATCTGCGCCGACTGTTTGAAGGTGTGCCATTCGCTCGATGACGGGTTGACCGAGGACGCCAACAACCAGCACAACCTGTGCGGCGCGTGCAGCAAGGTCCGCACTCAGGCCGCGGCCGCCGAAGCAAAAGCTGCGACCAGCCCCGCGCATCCGGCGCGCATCAGTTCACGCAAACGGGCGTCGGCCTGAGCGCGCCTCGACGCCACCAATCAGCCGTATAAGCCAATCAGCCGTATAAGGTAGATCAGAAGATCGATGGCACTGCAGCTAATTCCTCCGGATATCAATTTCGATTTCGTGGGCAAGCGAAAATTCTTCGTCGGCATGTCGGTACTCATCAATCTGGCGTCGTTGATCCTGCTGTTCACGGTCGGACTCAACTACGGAGTCGATTTCTCCGGCGGCAGCGTGGTGCAGATCAGGCTGATGCAAAAGGCCAATCCCGATCGCATCCGCAAGGCGCTGGTGCCGCTGGATCTGGGCGAAGTGTCAGTGCAGGACTTCGGCTCGGCGGGCGAGGAATTCCTTGCGCGCTTCGAGAAACCCAAAGGCATCGGCAGCATCGGTCC
>JBGPMZ010000323.1:0-4283 GCA_041487255.1 Binataceae bacterium (SeqCode)
ATGCGAGAGCGGCCGCTCCCGGCGGCGATGCTGGATTGGTCGCGACCGCAATTCCTCGCCGGTTGGACCAACGGGCGTTAGCGCTTGAGGCCTGGCGCCGGACGCGGATCGACGATCTGGCGGCCGGTCGGCCGCACTTCCACCGAGCATCCGAATAACGATTCGTCGCGAATCAGATATGCGACCGCATCCGCGATGTCCTCGGGGCGCAGCATCTTCGACGGCGCCCACGATTTGATGCCGGCCTTGGCGGCCGCTTCGAGGCCCCGCCGTACCATCGGAGTGTCGACGATCCCGGGGCATACGCAGTTCACCCGAATCTTCTTCTCCGAAGCCCACGGCGCGCACGAATGGGTGAAGTTCACCACTCCGGCTTTCGCCGCGCCGTAAATCGGATCCTGGCGATGCGGATACAGGCCGGCCATCGAGGCGGTGCTGATGATCGCGCCGCCGCCGCGCTTCTGCATGATCGGAGCGGCGATCCAGGCGCCCATGATTACGGCGGTGAGATCGATATCGATCACGCGCCGCCATTGCGGCAGCGTCGCCTCCGGAAACGGCGGAACGCCGGTCCCCACGCCCGCATTGTTATAGAGGATGTCGAGGCCGCCGAGCTTGTCGACTGCCGCGTCGATCATCTTGCGCGCGTCGGCTTCCTGAGTGACGTCGGCACGTACGAATAGCGCGCGCCCGCCCTCTTTCTCGATTTGTTTGACGGTTTCGGCGCCGCCCGCCTCATCGACATCGGCGACGAGGATCGAGGCGCCGTCGTTGGCGAGGCGTATCGAGGTAGCGCGACCGATTCCCGATCCCGCGCCGGTTATGAGAGCAACTTTTCCACGAATTTCCATTCTGATTCCACCCGTAGCGAGAAAGCTCCGGTCTTTTCAAGGGCGGCGGCTAACCCATTTTTCCGAGGATGACGCCCGCCACCAGCGCGATCAAAACGTAGCCGGTGAATGCCACATAGGTGTAGTTGCGCTCCTTTAGAAATAGCAGGAAGCAGAACGCGACGCGCGCCAGCGGCACCAGCGTGAGGATGAACAGCCCGAGCGTCATCACCGAATGAGGATCGCCCGCGAGCGCCGCCGAAATATCCTGCGCGAAAGTTTCCGATGGATGCAGCTGCCCCGCCTGTATGGAACGGAAGCGCTGCACATAGAACCCGGGCGATTTGGTCGCCATCAGAAACAGGCCGACCACCAGCACTATGCCTGATGCGATCAGAATCGTCCGCAGCAGGACCGGCGTCCAACTCCGCAAGATGCGATCTTCTTCGTCGCCCTGGGCTATCGGCTTTGCTTCGGACATTCTTAATTTCCCCTCGACTCCGCTTCGCTCCGCCTCGGGTACGCCTGCGGCGTGGCGCTTCGCGCCCCCTTCGGGCCTTACCCATGCGTCTTCGAGAACCTCGCCTGGCGCGGCGTTCGTTTCCCCTCGACTCCGCTATCGAAGTTGTCCTCCTTCCTTTTGCCCTCTCTTTCAGGAGAGGGTGGCGCTACCGCGCCGGGTGAGGTCGGCGGCTGCGGCGCCAGCACCCGCCCTAAATTCCGTTCACGGCGCGCCATCCCATTTCGACCGCGATCAAAACCAGGATGACGACGAAGACTATTCTCAGCACGTTCACGTTCGCATGCGGAAGGATTTTGCTCCCGGCCAACGCGCCCACCGTCACGCCGAGGGCGACCGGCGCCGCGATCGAGGTAGGCACATCGCCGCGCGCGAGAAAGACCAGCGCGCCCGCGCCGGCCGTCACTCCGATCATGAAATTGCTGGTCGCGCTCGAGACCTTCAGCGGCAGGTGCATGAAGTAGTCCATCGCCATCACCTTCAGCGCGCCCGAACCGATTCCCAGCAAACCCGACATGATGCCGGCGACGACCATTAGCGCCGCGCCCTGGGGGAACTTGACGACCTCATAGTGCGCCATCTTGCCGGTTTCGTCTCGGACCTCGCCCATCAGGTGCAGCCGTTTCGCGATGGGGTCGCCGCTCTCGATGAGGTCATCTTGCTGTTTTTCGAGAGAGAAATAGGCCGATTGCAGCATCATCAGCGCGAACAGCAACTCGAGTACGGTCGTCGGGATCACGCCGGCGAGGAATGCGCCGATCAGCGCGCCGGTGACGGTCGCGCATTCCAGCGCCATCGCCACTTTCAGATTGGTCCAGCCGTCGCGCACGAAGGCGACGCTGGCGCCGGCGCTGGTTGCGACCACCGCGATGAGGCTCGCGCCGACCGCGACCTTCATCGGCATCTTCGCCAGCACCACCAGCGCGGGAACGATGAAGACGCCGCCGCCGAGCCCCGAAAGCGCGCCGATGAAGCCGGCGCCGATCGCGAGCGCGAACAATCCGAGCAGGATTTCCCCCACTTTTAGTTTCCCTCGACTCCGCTGCGCTCCGCCTCGGGTACGGCTGCGCCGTGGCGCTGCGCGCCCCCTTCGGGTCTCGCTTTGCAGGTCATTCTAAAACTCCAACCGCTAGGGCTCTCGTTTTCCTCGACTCCGCTGCGCTCCGCTATCGAAGTTGTCCTCCTTCCTTCTGCCCTCTCCTTCAGGAGAGGGTGGCGCTACCGCGCCGGGTGAGGTGGGCGCCCGCGCCGTGGCGCTCCGCGCCCCCTTTTTCGGGTCTTGCCCTCAGCGGCCGTAGTCTTATTTCCGATGACTTCGCTACCCGCGCCGCTGCCGAGCTCAGATATCACAGACGGGACGCTCCAGGTCCAGCACCATCAGCAGGCGGCCGAATCCGATGTATTGCCCTGCCGCCATGCCGATTTCAACGATTTCGGCGTCGGAAAACTGCGCGCGCATCCGGCGAAAGAAATCGTCGTCGATCGAGGTGTGATTGGTCGCCATCTTCTCCGCCAATTCCAGCGCGATACGCTCGCGCTCGTTGAATATCGGGTCGTCGCGAAAGTTTTCCAGCCGCGAAATTTTCTCTTCTGTCAGTCCTTGTTCCATCGCCGATGGAAATCTTGCTTTCTTTCAGGTGAGGCATTGGTTGAGCGATGCGATCCGCAGGCGCACCAGCTCCTTGAGTGCCGGGTCGACGATGCCGCCATTGTGTAGCGGGTAGTAGAACTTGAAGTAGGATTCGATCATGTCGGGCCGATGGCCCAACACCCGGAGCACGGTCGAATCCGCGCCGGTCGCATCGATCGATTCGGCCTGCTTGCGCATCTCCGAAGGGAGTTGCGCATTTTCGGGAATACTCAATCTAGACACTTATAATCTCCCTCGACTCCGCTGCGCTCCGCCTCGGGTACGGCTGCGCCGTGGCGCTGCGCGCCCCCTTCGGGTCTCACTCCGGGCGCTGTTCCAGATTCGAACTATTGTGACTCTCATTTCCTTCGACTCCGCTGCGCTCCGCCTCGGGTACGCCTACGGCGTGGCTTCGCCCGCTTCGCGCCGACCGCCGAGGTCCAGCGATACGATGAGACGCTCGCGCAACGCGCCGTATCTGGTCAGGCCGGAAAACGGCCAATACTGGCTCATCGGAATTGTGCCCGGTGAAACTGTACACCGATTCGATTTCTAATTTCTAACCGCGCGGAATTCGCATCGTTGGATCCACACGCAGCCGAAAGACTCCCGAGCGGCGAGCGCAGTCGGCGTAATGCAGTAGGAGGACTGCGCTCGAAAATCTGCCAAGAACCCGCAAGGATAAAACCCTTGATCTTCAAGGCTTTTTTGCGAAGCCACCATGGCATCTGCCTTGCTCCCATTCCTCCAGCATGAGCGCTAAGCTGCAAGAAGGTCGCCGCCAATCTTTCTCAACACGCTGGACGGCAAGCATGCGGCAAGGCCAGGAATCATGGATTTCATAATCGTCGGCATAATCATTTTCGCATTGATCCAAAGACGCAGGTATCGGCGCATGTCGTGCAACAAAGGTTACGATCGATGGTCGAGGAAATGGGACCGCTATATGCGCAGATATGATCCAAACGCGAACCCCTCCCGCCGCCAGGCATCACCTTCGGACCACTGGAGCAATTGGTCGAGGGACGTCGAGGATTGGGGGCGCGCCGAGTGGAAGGAATTCAAGGCTTGGTCGCGGCAACAGGATTGGAAGAGCGGCGCCAAGGATATCGAGGCCGCCGCGCGCGATTTTCAGCGGAAGCTGAAAGAGACCGTCGAGCGTGAAGCCTCGAAGTTCGGCGGTAAGGCGCCCGCCGCGCCGGCGGTCGCTCCCGAAGCCGCGCGTCAGCCTCGCCCGGATGTCAACGATGATCCCAAATTCAAGAGCGACGAGGAACGCCGCGCCTACGAGCAGGCGCGCAAG
>JBGPMZ010000324.1:0-4258 GCA_041487255.1 Binataceae bacterium (SeqCode)
ATTCTTGCCGTCGGCGCGGATCACCTCGCCGCGCATGTACTCCATCAGATAGAACGGCGCGCCAATATATTTCGGATCGTCGCACGCCGCGTACACGCGCGGGACCGGTACCGCACTGTCCTGTAGGGCTTTGATTACGCGATATTCGCGCATCACGTCGTGCGCGGTCGGCAGCAGTGGGCCGCGCGGAGGGCGTCGCAAGGCCCATGATTTTCCCTGGAAATGAACCAGGTGGACTTCATTGGAATGGCCAAAGGAAATGTTCTCCGATCGCAAATCGTCGGGATTGCCGAGCTTGTTGTCGCGAATGAAGTTGCGAAGTCCCGCTACGTCGACAGTTGCGTTAGGCCCGGTTTTCTCCGCGATGGTGTTGCTCATGGTTCGATCTTTCTCCGAACGAGGCTTGCGGACCGACAAGCCCGCCGCTGTGGCTATAACGCTAGCAGTCAGAGACGCGCAAGTGCTCAGCGATATGCACATTCAGCGGAAGCGATGTTATCGAAAGTCGGGAAGCCCGCACATACGGGCCAGTGGCTTCGATGGTGAGGATTCGAGTGGAGAGTTAGACTGCGTGGCTGCCGCGCAACGCACGCATTCCGCCATTGATGCGGACGAACACGACCACGAAGATCGTGTAGAGCAGAAGCGCAGCGATCGCGGCGATCAAGGCATCGGGGCTAACAAGACTCAGGAAGATCGAAGCTGGAAAGCGAAGCGAAGCCGCATCCGCGCGCGGTTGGAGCGGCGCAACCATAGGCTGGGCAATTCTCCCGGCGCGCGCCTTGCGATGCGGACGCGAGACTGAGTTCAAATGCGCGGCGGTTGACACCTGGGCCGTGGAAATTCTTGCCGGCGCGGCGAGCGCATCGGCATGACCCATCGATGCCGGCCGAGGATGCGATGCCGCATCAACCAACGCTCCGGTCGCATCGCGCAACGAAGCGACCCGCTTGTACACGCTATTGGCCAAGCCTCGAGCAGCGGCTTCGGCGTTGGCGGCGAACTGACTATCGGAATTCGCTAGGCGCGACCCATGAAGCGCGAGCGCAATCAAAGCAACCAGGCATGCGGCGAAAGCTGAGACTTTTAGAAATTCGAATCGGGTTCCGGTCAACGACGCGCGCAGCGTGGCGAGGCTGGGAACTTCGCTGACGGGCCCAATCTTCTTAGGCGGACCGAACAGACTCGCGGGCCGAACGTCGAGTTCCCAGGTAACGGGCCTAGTTGCCATGCCTAGCCCCCTTTTTCTGAATCGATGGACCGCGCCCTTTTCAATGTCGTATCGCATCCGGTAATTCCCGCCGGACCCGAAGCCTACAGTTTGTAGGATTGTCAGTCAAGCGCAGGTTAGGCGCCGTATGCCACTTTGCTGGAGCCAGGACGTGTCAACGCGTAATGTCACCCGCAAGCGACCCCCACTTGTGTTGCTCTACGCGATATTCATACAAAGTGTTGCGATGGGCGCGGCGCAATCCACAGAACTGAAAATAACCTCGGTGCGCGGACCGGCATTGCTCCGGCTGGCCCGGCCGCATCAATGGTCCAAGAACCTGCTTCTGCTGGCGCCGCTAATCTTCAGCCGGCATCTGTTCATTTTTTCCGACGACGCGATCGTGACTGCGGGTGTCGTGGCATTCTGCGCCCTGGCGAGTTTCACATATGCGCTGAACGACATCATCGACCGCGAGGCTGACCGGCTTAATCCCGAGAAGCGCCATCGCCCGATTGCCTCGGGCGAATTGAGCATCGCGGCCGCGACGCGGTTCGCGATAGTACTGGCCGCGATCGGGATCGCGATCAGCATCGCGCTCGGCGGAGGATTCTTCCTGATCGCTCTCGCGTACCTGGCGCTGCAGTTCACCTACTCGCTATGGGCGAAACGCGTAGTGATTCTTGACGTGGTCGCGGTGTCGGCCGGATTCGTAATTCGTGCCTACGCCGGTGGTGTGGCGATTGGCGTCGATGTCTCGCCATGGCTGGTGTTCATCACGTTCTCGCTCGCGTTGTTCCTCGCGCTGGCGCGGCGACGCCATGAACTGACGATTCTCGGCGGAGGCGCCGCGGCGCATCGCGGCGCGCTGGCGCACTACAACATCCGGCTCGTCGATCAGATGCTGGCAATCGTCGCGGGAACCACGCTGGTCGGGTACATGACCTATACCGCGTCGTTCGAAATCGAGGCGAAGTTCGGTGCGCGCTACCATCACCTCGCGGTGCTGACGGTTCCGTACGTCGCGTTCGGAATTCTTCGCTACCTGTATCTGGTCGACCAGCAGAACGAGGGGGGCGATCCAACCCGCTTGTTGCTCCAGGATCGGCCGCTTCTGATCTGTATGATCCTTTGGATTCTGACCGAGATCGTTTTGGTCTACTTCTAGACGATGTCGGCTACCCGCGGTTAATAGCTCGGCAACACGCCGGTAGGATGGCCTGCCAGTCCCATCACGGCGAACGGATTGCGCCCGAACGGACTCTGTCCGAGCGAGCCGAGTCCGCCGAGGGTGGCTTGAACCTGAATCTGCACCTCGTTGGGATTGTAGGAATTAGTAACTCCCACATCGAAGGCCCAGCAATCGCAGGGCGACTTGAAGCGCACGCCATACTGCGTCGAGAGCATCCGTGATGCCGCCAGGTCGTAGTTGGGCGCGAAGTAAATACCCATCCGATCGAGAATGTCGTAATAGGTCCGCAGCGCGAAGAATTGGCTGGCGTTGCGCGAGGTGCCGACGAACTGCACGGTGTTCGCGCTACGCACGTAGTTGTACGAAATCTGCATGAACGAACCGGTCAACGCCTTGCCCATGTAGAGCGCGGGGGCGTCGTTCTTGGTCCATGGCGGCTGCAGATTCATCTGGATGCTGGCCTGACTGATGCCCGGGTTGCTGCGCGGGTCGTATGCGAATTGCGAACCGAACGACACCACCGAGGTGGGAAACAACGTGAAGCGTCCTTCGACGTCGGAAAGCGCGACCTCGTTGGGCTGGATGGCGTAGTTGCTGTCGTAAGCCTGCATCAATGTCATCGACACGAGTTCCCGCGTCGTATCTCCCTTGGCGCTATGGGTCTCGGTTGAGCTGGTGGTGTCATACACGCCGGTCCCATCACCGGCTTCCGGCGCGGGTTGGCTTTGGCCCGAATCCGCAGCTCGCACTGCGCCGCTTTCAGCCTCGGCATTTTCGGCGATCTGCGGCGAGTTCGTCGAGGAATTCATCTTTGCATAGAGGCGCGAGGTGAACCCGTACACAACCAGCGATCGCGCGTTGATACGATCGCGTTCATCAAACAGCGGCACCGCACTCTGCGAGACCTCCGGCACGTAGTTGTAGGTGACGAAGGGCTCGATCGTATGCTTCAGCTTGTCGATATATTTCCAGTTGACGTCGTAAACCCGCTCCAGCTCGGTGGAGACTCCGGTCTTGAAGAATGGAATCCATCGAGTGCTGTGGCCGCCCTCGGTCAGCGATCCGGTTTCGAGAAAGTTGTTGTAGATGAGCTTCTGAAATTGGGTCTTGCCGTCGATTTGGAACGGCGCGCTTTGCCCTACCGGAATAATGTTGAGGTCGTGCCCTGAGGCATCATACACGTTGCCCCATAGGCCTCCACTGACGAACCCATTGACGTAGTCGCCGAGCCGCCACGGAACGGTGACGCGAGGGTTCATGCTGAGGCGCATCCCGCTCAAACCTCGCTGACGCCAGTAGTTGACCGCGTCAACGTCATAATCGAGGTACGCGAGATTGCCGAACAGGTCGCGGCGGCCATTGATCCACAAATCCGGCAACTGCTGAAGCGCGAACGGCTGCGCCTGGATAAGGTCCTGATGCCAGGTCCCCTGCAGTCGTGCGAAGCCATCATTGAATTCGTCGAGGAGGCCCAGGTGCGATTGCGCGTCCCTCAGCGAGCCGAAGTTGTTTCCGTACCCGCGTGAGAGCGTCCACACGTTCATCTCGCGAAGGTAGAGATCGTCGCTCACCGAGTTCCCGTTGCCGTACAGAGTGAGGTCCGGGGTCAGATGCTGCCGCATCATGCCGATGATCCCGAAGCGATTGATCGGGATGTTAGGGTCGGCAATTTGGGTGTCGACGATGTCGCCCGCGCGATTGCCGTTGGACCGAATTGATTCGTTGTAGTACGCCGCGTTCATCCAGAGATAATCATCGACGCCGTTGGTCAGCCGATACTCGCCGAGTCCGCCGATACGCTGCGAAGTCTCGACATCGAATGCCGCGGTCGCATCCGAGCTCTTGTTGATCGCGAA
>JBGPMZ010000325.1:0-4251 GCA_041487255.1 Binataceae bacterium (SeqCode)
ATAGCGGGGGTTTGGCCATGCGCCTCGGATGGAGTGCTTGCCGGAATGAATACAAATACGACCGCGAGTAGTACCAGCCATTTCAGCGACATGGTCTCCTCAGGTTCAAGTTTGTGTGGGAGCTTCATGCGGAGTCAGAGGTAGTCATCACGGCTTCTTCTTCGCGGAGACGCGCGCGCAGCGGAGGTCCTACGCGAATCGGCAGGATCACGAGGCTGTATCCGTATAGTTGCAACCAGCCTTGCATTTCCAGCGCGGTGTGATTGTGCAAGAAGCGCGAGAGAAAACCCTCGACGGCCGTTTCCCATACCAGCTTGCCCGCGAAGAAAACCACGCGCGGAAAGGTTTCCGCAATCTCCAGACAGATTCGCTGCAGATCGTGGACCGGGTCGGGACCGATGCCGGTGCGCGTCTCCGGATGCATGCCCAGCACCGCCGCGTAGTCGTAGTACATCCGCACTTCGTCCGCGATTTTCTTTTCGAACGCCTCGATCTCCTCGTGGCTCTTGAGCATTGAGGCGTCGACCTCGCCTACGCTTATGAAGATGACGTTGCGAAACTCGTGCGGAAACAGTTGCTGGATGGAAACCAGAGTCGCCAGTCCGAGGCCATCGAAACCCTTAACCAACAGCACCGCGGTTGGCGCGTTTTGATCGCGAGTCGGCGCGAGCGAGGGCTGCACCGGATGACTCCGCGGCCCGATTTGCCGCTCCAGTTCCGCGATCGCGCTCTCGACCCGGTCGTAGTGTTGCTTCACCAACAGGCACAGGCCGATCAGCGCACTGGTGATCACCACGGTCACCCATCCGCCTTCGTCGAACTTCAGGATCAGCGTCAGGCTCAAGATCGATGCGGTCATCAAAGTGCCGATGCCGTTGACCAGAATTTTCCGAATCCAGGTGCGTTCGGAATTGCGCACCTTCCACCAATGCGCAGTCATGCCGAGTTGCGAAAGGGTGAAAGTCACGAACACATTGATCGCATACAACACCACCAGCGCGGCGACGCTCGCGCGAGTACCGATCAAAATCAGCGCCGCGCCGATTCCCATCGCCAGCACGCCATCTGCCGTCACCAGCCGCAGGCTCAGGTGCGACAGCCGCCGCGGCAGCCACTTGTCATGCGCCATCGTCGCGAGGACGCGAGGACCGTCGATGAATCCGGTCTGCGCTGCGACGAACAGCAACGCACCCTCGGTTAGAAGCGTGAAGGTGATGATGCCCCGGCCAAACGTCCAGTTCGCCGCGATGCGCTCGAACAGCACGGCGTTGAGCGTCTGCCCGGGAACCAGTTGGACGTTTTCGAGCAGGTAGCAAATCAAAATGCCGCCCGCGATGAACGCCAGCGAGAACGCCATGTACAGCATGGTGTGCTTGCCGGTTACTGTTTTCGGCTCGCGCAAAATCGGTAGTCCGTTGCTCACCGCCTCGATGCCGGTATAAGTGCCGCCGCCCATCGAGTAGGCGCGGAAGAAAATCGCCAGCAGCGCGAACCATCCGAGCGCGTGTGCGTTGTCGTGGGTCTGCACCGCGGCCTGATGCAGGATCGCGGGAAGTTGCCCGCCGCGCCTCAACAGTGCATAGCCAATCAGCCACGCATGCATCAGCACGAAGGCGAGAAAGATCGGCACCAGACTCATCACCGATTCCTTTACCCCGCGCAAGTTCATCGCGATCATCACGATCACGACGACCAGGCACACCATCAACTTCCAGCGCAGCCACGGAGTCGGAAGGAAGCTGAAGATCGCGTCGGCGCCGCTCGCGATCGAGATCGAAATCGTGAGCACGTAGTCGACGACCAACGCCGCGCCCGACACGAGGCCCGGATAAGGTCCCAGCAGCGTCGTCGCGACGAGGTAGCCACCGCCGCCGCTGGGGAACAGATCGATGGTCTGTGAGTACGACGCCGCAATAACGAACACCGTGATCGCCGTCATCAGGGCGAGGAACACCGCGAGGTACTGATGCTGCCCGAGCGCGAGGAACGCTTCTTCGGGGCCATAGCACGAGGAGCTGAGGCCGTCGGAACCGAGCCCGACCCATGCGAGAAACGCAACCAGCGAGAGGCTGTGGAAGAGCCTCGGGTCGCGGATATTCTTGGGCGGACCGACGATCAGATCGCCGATGGTCTTTTCGACCGGGACTTGTTCCTCAGTGGTGTCCCGGTCCTTGTCGGAGTCCATCTCGTCTTAGGCTTTCGGTGCTTCAGGCGTTAGCGAGCGCAAACGTGGACAGTGCCATTTTGACGGATATCACTTCAAATCAAATTGAGTAGCTGGCGCGCTCGAGACCGACTTGATAGCGCGCCGCGTCGATCAGGTTTTGCATCAGTCCCAGCACCGTCATCGGCCCGGTGCCACCGGGATTCGGCGTGAGCCATCCGGCAACTTCCTTCACGGCTTCAAAATCGACATCACCGGCGAACTTGCCCGGACCAATGCGCCGAAATCCCACGTCGACGACGCAAGCGCCAGGTTTGATCATATCGGCGGTGATGAAAAATGGACGGCCCACTTCCGCACCGACGCACGACACCACCACGTCGGCGCCTCGGCAAATCTCCGCGACGTTGCGCGTGTGACGATGGCACCATGTCACGGTCGCATCGCGCAGCCTGCCGCCGAGTATCAAGGCGGTCGGTTTTCCCGCGATATCGCTGCGGCCGATGACCGCGGCGCGCCTCCCATCGAGAGGAACCTTGTAGTAGTCGAGGAGCACGAGGACTCCGCGAGTCGTGCACGGAATGAAGCGGCCCCATTGCCCCCGGTAAAACCCGATCACCGCGGAGGCGCCGACCGCGTCGACGTCTTTCTCGGGCGCGATGGCGTCGAACAGGCGGAAGCGATCGACGCGCTCGGGCAGAGGCATCTGCACGAGAATCCCGGTCGTGGCGGAATCGCGATTCAGTTTATCCAGCAACGCCAGCATCGAATCGGTGGTCGCATCCGCCTCGGCAATCTCGAGGATCTGAATTTTGCAACCCAGCTTTTCGGCGAGCTTGCGCTTGTTCTTCACATATTGGCGCGAGGCAGGATCGCGTCCGACCAACACCGCGGTAAGCGACGGCACAACCTGATGCCGCTCGCGCAACTCGTTCAGGTGATGCGTCACTTCGGGAATCAAATGCGCACTGACCGCGCGCCCGTCCATAATAATCGCCGACATGATAAATCGTCTGATGATAGCATGCGCGAGCGGGCGACGAACCGATTCCACAGCCTCGATGCTAACCTGTGCGCAATTGAGCCGCGCTGTTCGCGAATCTTGAGGGTCACCTCGTTTGAGGCTCTCTGCGCTTGCTAAAATGATGACGCCGATGAGTCCCCCCAAGCGCACCGTCTTGTTCGCCGAACATCAGAAGTTGAGCGCGCGAATGACCTCCTTCGCAGGCTTCGAGATGCCGGTGCAGTACAGCGGCATCATCGAGGAGCACATGGCGGTGCGGAAAGCCGCTGGCATTTTCGATCTCAGCCACATGGGCGAGTTCGAGGTCGCGGGGCCTCGCGCGCCGGAACTGCTCGAGCGAGCGCTCACCAACTCCGCCGCCCGCCTGCGTGAGGGTCATGCGCAGTACACCCTGCTGTGCGCGCCCGACGGCGGCACTATCGACGACCTCATCGTCTATCGCCTCGGCGCCGAGCGCTTCATGCTGTGCGTCAACGCTTCGAACGTCGATGCGGATCGCGAGTGGCTGCTCAGCCTCAATCATCAGCGGGCCGAGTTTCGCGACCTTAGCGATGAAACCGCGCTAATCGCGATTCAGGGTCCTAAAGCGGCAGCGATCCTGAAACGCCTCGCGGCGTTTCCGATCGATGAGGTCCCGCGCTTCGGCGTCGCTGATGGCCAGGTCGGCGGCGTGCGATGCGTCGCGGCACGCACCGGCTACACGGGCGAGGACGGCTTCGAGCTTTTCGTTGCGCCGAGCGAACGGCCCTGCGCGAGCAGGTCTTCCCAGACGCGCACGACGATCTCGTTGGACACGATGAACTCGAAGCCGTCCTCGCCCGTGTAGCCGGTGCGGCTGATAATGCAGCCCTGGCGCTGGGCGGCCGGATGGAGTATGAGCGCCTGCGCCCCGCGATAGTAGCGCATCGACTGGAGGTCAACGTCGACCAGCGGTTGCAGCAGCTCGACCGATCGCGGCCCTTGGATGGCGAACATGGCCCAGAGGCGGCTCACATCGTTCCAAACGATCTCGTCGCCCGGCCGTTCGGCCCGCTCGGGCGGCAGGTGGTCGCGGACCCAATCG
>JBGPMZ010000326.1:0-4248 GCA_041487255.1 Binataceae bacterium (SeqCode)
GGATGAAACTTTCAGATTTTCCGACTGCAATTGATGTCCCACGGGTGAGGCGCGAAGCGGGCGCAGCCACGCCGCAGGCGTACCCGAGGCGGAGCGCAGCGGAGTCGAGGAATAATAAAAAGGACGGAATAATGGCTCAAGCCAAAACTAAAATCGCGCTCGCTTTGTCCGCGATGCCCGACACTCCACCACAGACGATTATCGACCTCTCGAAAAGTGTCGAGGACAATGGGCTCGCCGGCGTTTTCATGACCGAGGCCGGCAACGATTCGCTCGCCTACTGCATCGGCATCGGAGCACACACGCGCACCGTCAAGCTGGGCACCGCGATCACCAACATCTACCTGCGCCACCCCGCGCTGCTTGCGAATGAAGCGGCGGCGGTGCAGGAGTTCACCGGCGGACGCTTCATCCTCGGGCTCGGCACTGGGCATCGCGAGATGAACACCCTCCTCGGCATCGAGATGGGCGAGCCGATGGCGAAGATGCGCGAGGTGGTGACCACGCTGCGCAAGGCGATCGACGGCGGCCGCACGGGGCCCAAGGTCACCTCGAAGCTGCCCATTTACCTCGCGGGCGTTTCGCGCCCGATGGTGAAGCTGGCGGGTGAAATCGCCGACGGCGTCATCTTCAATTTCTTTCCGCCCGCGCGCGTCAAGCAGGCGTTGGGCGAGTTGGCTGAGGGCGCAAAGATCGGCAATCGCAACGTCGGCGACATCGAGCCGACGCTGTTCGCGACCGCATTCATTTCCGATGACCTCGAAGCGGCGCGGCGTCCCGCCCGCAAGCTGCTGTCGCGCTACGGCGCACTGCGCTTCTACGGCAACATGCTCGCCAACGCCGGCTTCAGAAAAGAGATCGAAGGCATCCGAGCGGCGGGCCGCGACGAACCAAAGGCGATGGCGGCGGTGACGGACAACCTGATCGATTCCGCGCTGCTGGTCGGACCCGAATCGCGCATACGCGAGCGCCTCGCGGAACTCGCGGCGCCGGGCCTCGGCACCGTTATCGTGTTCGTCAATCCGGTGAACGAAGATCGGGTGAGCGGCAACAAAAGAGCCATTCGAGCCTTGAAGTCTTAGAGGCACGATTCTTCGCTAGAGACACGAAGTGGGCGAAGCCGAGGAAAAGTAAAAATTGAGCTCGCTCTGTGAAACGAGGCCCGAAGGGGGCGCGCCGCGCCGCAGGCGCTTCCGAGGCGGAGTCGAGAGAAAAATACATAGGAATCGGGTTTTTAATAGAGACACGAAGTGGGCGAAGCCGCGCCGCAGGCGCCCCGAGGCGGAGCGCAGCGGAGTCGAGGGAATATTAAAATGAAATACGCGATTGTTACCGGTGGCGCGCGGGGCCTCGGACTCGGAATCGTCAACGCACTGTTCGAACACAACGTCGTCGATGAAGTTGCCGTCATCGATCTCAAGCTGGCGCCGCCGCCCGACGCGATCGCCAAAAAGGTGCATGGCTTTACCGCCGACGTGACCGACGAAAAGCAGGTCCATCAGGCGATCGAGGCGATCGCCGCGAAGCTCGGGCCGAATCCCGACGTGCTCTGCAACAACGCCGGCGGCGGCGAACGCGCATGGTTCGAGCACGGGCGCGACGGCGAATGGGAGACCGTGGAGATCTTCCGCCGCTACGTCGATTTGAATCTCAACTCGGTCCATATCGTGACGCGCGAAGTCGCACCTCGAATGAAGGCCGGCGCGGCGATTTGCAACACTGCCTCGATCGCCGGGCAACTGGCGAGCCCCTTCCTCGCAGCCTACGCGGCAGCCAAAGCCGGCGTGATTTCCTACAGCAAGACGTGCGCGCTGCAGCTCGGTCCCAAGGGCATCCGCGTCAATGCGGTCGCGCCCGGACTCATTTATACGAAGATATGGGAAAACCTCGGTGCGGCGCTGGGCGGCGGCGACGCCAAGGCGCGCGCGACCTTCGAGGCGACGGTGCGCAGCATGGTGCCGCTGGGACGCGAGCAGACGACGCAGGACATCGGCCGCACGGTCGCGTGGCTATGCTCCGAGCAGGCGCAAAATGTTACCGGCCAGACGATCGCGATCGACGGCGGGATCACGCTCGGCGGCCGCTTCGATCGCCGCGAATAATTCAGCAGGTCCCTCTCCCACGGCGGCGGCAAAGCCGCCCGCCGCAAGTTGGGAGAGGTCGATGTGCGACACGCAAATGCGTGTTGCGCATCGGGTGAGGGCCGCGCCCGTCGCGCGCGCGGTGGTGGAGTCCCGCTTACGTTCCGATCCGCCCGCGAGCGCCACCTGATGCCGGAAGAATCCGCCGCCGCTCTCCTGTAGAATGCACGGCCATGAACGCCAAGGAGGACAAGGCCCGCGCGATCCTGCGCCGCCTGCGCGAGAACGGTTTCATCGCGCTCTTCAACGGCGGATGCGTGCGCGATCGGCTGCTCGGAGTTCCGGTCAAGGACTACGACATCGCGACCGACGCCCGTCCCGAGGTCGTGCAGCGCCTGTTCGACAACACCGTCGCGATCGGCGCCAGGTTCGGCGTCATCATGGTGATCCTCGAAGGCGACCCGTTCGAGGTCGCGACCTTTCGCGCCGATGCTCCCTATGTCGATGGTCGCCGCCCTTCCTCGGTTAGCTTCGGCACTATCGAGGAAGACGCCAAGCGCCGCGACTTCACCATCGGCGGCATGTACTACGATCCCTTCGAGGATCGCCTGATCGATACGGTCGGTGGGATGCGGGATTTGCGCGCGGGCATCATCCGCGCGATCGGCAATCCCTACGATCGCTTTGCGGAAGATCATCTGCGCGTGATGCGCGCCGCGCGTTTCGCCGCGCGCCTCAACTTCACTATCGAGCCCGAAACGCATGCCGCGATGAGGCTCGCCGCGCCGCTGGTGCCGAAAGTCTCGGCCGAGCGTATCGGCGAGGAGATCGTCCGCCTGATGACCGAAGGCGGCGCCGCGCGCGGCATGGACATCATGGTCGAGACCGGCCTGATGAAAGAGGTGCTGCCCGAAATTCTCCCAATGATCGGATGTGAGCAGCCCGTGAACTATCATCCCGAGGGCGACGTGTATGTCCACACCAGGATCGCCGTCGCGATGCTCAGTCCCGGATGCACCGAGAGCCTCGCGTTCGGAATTCTTTTTCACGATGTTGCTAAACCGCAGACCCGCGCCGAGCAGGACGGCAAGGTCACCTACTACGGCCACACCGAGATCGGCGCCCAGATGGCGACCGATATCCTCACGCGCTTGCGCCGCTCGCGCGCGGTGCAGGAGCGGGTCGCCTACCTGGTGAAGAATCATCTGAAGCTGACGATGGCGCCGCGAATGCGCACCTCGACGCTGAAGCGGATGCTCACCGAGGACGGCTTCGACGAGTTGCTCGAAGTCAGCAGGATGGACGCGCTCGCGTCGAGCTCGTACCTCGGCTACTACCACTTCTGCCGCCGCGCGATGGCGCAGATGACGCCGACCCAGATGCGCCCGCCGCGATTCATCAGCGGCAGCGATCTCATCGGGATGGGCTTCAAGCCGGGCCCCGCCTTCAAGAATATTTTGAAGGAACTCGAAGACCTGCAACTCGACGGCGAAATCGTCGACCGCGAAGCCGCCATCGCATACGTCCGCCGGCACTATCCCGCGGGCACAAACTGAGCCGGCGTGCTCGAAGCAAAAGCAATCGGCAAGCGATTCGCGCGAACCGTCGCGCTCGAGGGCGTCAACTTCGTCGCGCGCACCGGCGAGATCCACGCGATCCTGGGCGAGAATGGCGCCGGCAAGAGCACGCTGATGAATGTTTTTGCGGGGCGGATTCGTCCCGACGCCGGCTCCGTCAGTCTCGCGGGCACGCCGCTTCCGCTCGGCTCGCCCGACGCCGCCCTGCGCGCGGGAATCGCCGCGGTGCATCAGAGCCCGATGCTGTTCGAGCGCTTCAGCTGGGAAGAAAATCTCGCGCTCGGCGGATTCGGACGCGACCGCAGCGGGCTCGGCCTGCGGCGAATCGATTTGCCAGCCGTGGTGTCGAAAGCGCGCGACCTTGCGCGTCACCTCGGCTTCGAGCTGCCGCCGCCGCGCGCGATCATCGCGGAGCGCTCGGTCGCCGAACGTGTGCGCCTCGAGGTGCTGCGCGCGCTCAGTTTCAATCCGCGCGTGCTCATCCTCGATGAACCGACCGGCGTGCTCGCGCCCAATGAGCTGAGCGCGTTTCTCGATCTTCTGCGGCGTCTTCGTGGCGAGGGGCGAATCGTCATCCTAATCACGCACAA
>JBGPMZ010000327.1:0-4241 GCA_041487255.1 Binataceae bacterium (SeqCode)
AGTTCGCTGAGCACGTCACCATACTCGTTCATCGCGGCGTCGTGTGCGGGTCCGTCCTGCGACTGCGCAAGAGTCTTTTCCAACTCGTGGCGGCGCCCATCGAGTTCCTGCAGCCGGGTCAGCGCGGAGAGCGTCTCGTTGAGCGCCGAGCGCCCGCTCATGTCGGGCGACTCCTGGTGCAGGTAGCCCACGCGCGCGCGTTGCGGGAGCGAAATGCGGCCGGAGTCGGCAGGCAGCACGCCGCCGATGATCTTCAGCAAAGTGGACTTTCCCGCGCCGTTCAGGCCGACTAGCCCGACCCGGCCGTCATCGGCCATGGACCAGCTTACGTCGGCGAGAATCCTGCGGGCGCCAAACGACTTGGAGATGTTGTCGAGACTAAGCACGTTCGAAACGAGCATCGTATCAGCCGCGGAACGCAGAACAAATATCGCGCATTCGGCTGATTCCCCGCCCGCCCGCACCGGACCTATCTGGAGCTCTGCGAGGATGCGAGGGCGGAGCTATATCCTACAATCTGACGTTTAATGGCTCTGTTAGTAGCTATAGCTTCATGTTAGGATTCTCTACTGCATGGCACATTTTGGACCGCCTTACGCGCTGCCGCGCAATCCCGAGGAGCTTCGCCGTCTGTGCCTCAAGCTGCTCCGTCGGCACTGGCAGATGCCCGCTCTGGAGCGCTTCCAGGAGGCGGGCGATCGCGATCTGGGAATCGACCTGCTCGAGGTCAGTGGGCGGCCGCGTCTTTCCGCGGCGCGCTGCGACCTGCGCGAGCTGCGCGAGCCTCCGGGCGCGGCCGACTTGCGCCGCGCCGTGGAGCGGGCCGCCAGTCTCTCGCTACCCATCGGTCATCTCGCGATCGCCACCACGGCCTGGCGTTCCAAAGCCCTCAAGCGCGCGGTCTTCGAGCTGAATCGGGAAAATCGCGCCGCCAATCTGTTCACCATCGACGTGCTGTGCTGGGAGGATATCGAGGAGCTGCTCGACGAATATCCAAACGTCCTGACCGAATTCGAATCCAGCCCGAAACGCCAGGTGTTGACCAAGGCCAGCTCACGATTCCAGTTGGAACCCCATTGGGTACATCTGTCGCGGGCACGGGCGAGTGACGAGGTCGGCCGCGAGATTAGCGAGGCTGCGTCGCTCATCGATCGGCGCCATCATCAGGTCGGCCGGCTCAAGCTGATGCAGCTTCGCGAGCGGAGCTGGGAGCAGCTCGGAATCGATCATCGGCTCGCGGTGCTCTCGAACCTCGCGCGCGCATGGCTCAAGGAGGGGGAGGTTCGCAAGGCATCGCGGTTGTTCATCGCGGCGCGCTCGATCCGGCCCGACGACGAGGATACCTGCACCAACGAAGTTCTCGCCTACGAACTACTCGGCGAGAAGGAGCGCGCGTGCGCGATGGCGGAAAGCGTGTGCGCCAAATTCCCCAGGAGCGGGCGCGCACACGCGCTGTTGCTGAATAACCTGCCGGCCTCCACGCCGCTTGCCGAGTTGGAGCGCAAGACTCCGCCGCTGCTCAGAATGGACCCGGAAGTCGCGATGGTGACGGCGCTACGCTCTCTGGCGGCGAACGACTACTCGCGTGCCGAACGCTTCGCGCGCAGGGCCGCCGAAGCGCTCGCCGAGAAGTCCGATCCCTGGTTGTTACTGGGGCAAGCGATTCTGCTCTCCGAGATCGAAACCAGCTCCGGCCCGGTGCGCGAGGAGCGGGTGCGCGAGGTCGAGGCGTGCTTTTCGCGCGCGATCGCGCTGGCGCAGGAGGAGTTGTCGACGGCCAACCAAGTGCAGGCGCTGCTGGCGCGTGCGCAGGCGCGCATCGCCGTGCACGATATCGAAGGCGCCGGCCGCGACATCGAAAATGCTCACTCGCTCGAGCGCGACGATGCCAACGGACTCTGCGAGTATGCGATCCTGTTGCGGGGCCGCGGTAATCTGACCGGCGCGATAGAGGTTTTGCGGCGCGCAGTGAAAATCGGTGGCCGCGACGACGCGGAATTTCACCTTGGCGTCACTCTGCGCGAGCGCGACCTCCCTGGCGACTTGCACGAGGCCGCCGACATTCTGCTGCGTGCGGTGCACAATCCGGCGGCGATTCCGAACGGAGATTACCTTTTCGCGGTAGGATGTGCCGTCGATGTGCTGTCGCGCCTTGAGCGATGGCATCGGGCGGAGGCTATGCTCGCCGAGCTCCCCGCCGATCGCATTCCCGGCGCCGCGCGGTTTACCCTGCGGGCGCGCCTGGAACTTTCGCGTGGTGATGCCGCCAAAGCCTCGCGCCTGGCTGACGACGCGCTCGGCGACTTGCGGATGGAGACTACCGCCGACGAGCGGCGCAATCTCGCGGTGCTGCTGCACGATCTGGGGCGCTACAGCGAGGCGCTAGTGATCTGGGAATCGATCATCCAGATCCGCGGCTTCGCGATGCCGGGTGATACGCCGCAAATCGGTGCGACCGCGAGCGACATGCGCCGCCTGCTCGAATGCGCGACGCGGTTGGGACGCCACGAGGTGGTGCTCGAAGTCTGCCGCAAGCTGCGCATCGATGGCGCGCTGGTCGAGGGTGCGTTCGAATTCGAGCTGGAAATTCTGGAGCGTAGCGACCTCAATGCCGCGATCCAGCTGCTCGATCAGTACCTCGACGTGCATCCCGGCGATCGGATTATGCGGCTGCGTCGCTCGGCGGCCGCGCGCGCTCTCGGACATCACGAACAGGCGATCACCGATCCCGAGGCGATGCCACCTCCGCGCGAGGTGCTGCCCGCGCTCGGACGCGTCGCAGTCAACCTGATGCGGGAAGGGGGCCTTCCCAACGAAGCGCTCAGCTATGCCTACGAATTGCTGCGCCGCAATCCCGGCGATCCCGATGCGCATCGTGCGTTTCTCTCGGCGTTGGGGCCGTTTGGGCCGATGCCGGCGGTGCCGGACTTCGAAACCGCGCAGCTCGGATGCGCGGTCTGTTACGTCGAGCAGGAATCCAACACTGAATCGTGGGCGATTCTCGAAGATGCGCGCGACGCTGACGAATCGATGGGCGAATATGGGCCGTCGTCGCCGTTGACGAAACAACTGCGCGGGCGCCGCCTCGGCGACAAATTTCCGCTGCCGGAGGGAAACCGCGTCAGCCGCAAGAGCGCGGTGCTCAAGGCGCTGATTTCGAAGTACGCCTATCGCTACCAGGATTGTCTTTACGGATGGGCGCGGCGATCTCCTGGACTTCCCGAAATCGAAGTGATGCACGCCGATCCTAAAGCGGCAGCTGAGGTTCCGTACGACCTCGGCGCGGTTGGAAAGGGGATGAGCACCGCGGAGCTTCGCGATAACGCGCACAGGTTTTACGCGCTGACGCCTCTTTCAATTCACGGCTATGCCGAACGCGCCGGGCTGAGCGACCTGCATGGCGTCTTTTCGCTGGCCACGCGCGAGGACGCGATCATCAAGTGCTGCCACGGATCCGAAGAGGAGCTGGAAGCAGCGCTGACCGCCGACAATCGCGCCAGTTCGATTGTGCTCGATCTGACCGCAATCGGGACCTTGTGCCTGCTCGGCGGACTGGACCATCTGAAGAGCTGGGCGCGCCGATTTATCGTGTCGCAAGCGACGCTGCAGGAGCTGCGCCAGTTTCAGTTCGAGCGCAATTCCGCTTCCAACACGGTCGCGAATTGGACCAGCCTCGAGGTCGCGACCGGGTATTTTGAATTGGGCGGTCTGGCGGACCTGATCGCGTCGATTTGTACTATCGCCGACGGCGCCGTGCTGTCGACGCATCCGGCGAGTCGGCGAGCAAAGCTCACCGGCCGTTTCGGACGTCATGGCGCCGAAAGCATCTTGCTCGCGTCGATGCCCGGGCATGTGCTGTGGACCGACGATCGCGTCATTGCCAACGTCGCCGGCCGTGAGTTTGGCGTTCGCCGTATCTGGACCCAGTCGGCCCTGATGGCGCGAGTGCAGGCAGGCAGCCTGGAACCCGCGGAACTCGCAACCGCGGGAACCAAGCTGGCGGGTTGGGGCTACACCTTCACCACCCCGAGCCTCGAGACACTGATGCGCGCGGGCGCGGTGTCGGGATGGGCTCCCGATCACTTCCCGCTGAAGCAGGCGCTCGATCAGTTCGCGACCGAGAGCGTCAGGATGCCCGACGCGGTAATCCTCGCGGCCGAGCTCATCGTCAATATCTATGCCGATTCAAATTTGCGCTCGGCCCGGAAGCCGGCGGTAGCGCGGCTGTTGGATCGGCTCGC
>JBGPMZ010000328.1:0-4236 GCA_041487255.1 Binataceae bacterium (SeqCode)
CTCGGGAATGTCCTCCTCGCGGCACGCCATCTGCCATACGCGCTTCCAGAGCTTCTCGACTTCGAGCTCGAAGAAATCGCGCGAGATGTAGCGCGCGACCGGAATTTCCGAGGGCGGCAGCTCGAGTGGATTTTCTGTGCGCAGGCAACCCGGCACCGGATGCGTGTCGGTATCGAGGAGCCGCTGATACGAAATTCCACTGGAGCGATTGCGCTTGGTGCTGTCGCTGAGGTTCATCGACGCCTCCATCAGCTCGGTTTCGAGGCTTCTGCAGCCAGGCGATGGCGTGAGGGAAGTTCGTGCCCGCCGATCCATACGCAAAGCTGCGGATCGGCGAAATAGATTTCCCCGGAAACGTACGCGCCATCGGCGCGGAAGATGCCGGCCTTGCCATCCTTCTCGACCCGCACGGTACCGTCGGGTTGGAGATCGTAGATCGCGCCGCTGAGCGGATGCCGAATCCCACGCATCGGATTCACCTCATCATTTGATCATGCTTGCAGACTTATCGAAGAGGGCGCGGAGAAAGTCAAAGGTGCGAAGGGTCAAGGCCGCGCCATCATCATCGCGCGCACGAAGCCGGGCTCGACCAGGTGCACGCTGCCCTCACGCAGGCACAGGATGCGATCGATCGCGACGCCATGCAGCTTCAGCAGGTTTTCGAGTGTATCCGCGGCTTCCTCGATCTCATGCTCACTGGTCGCCTGCAACGCGCGCGCGATGACTCCGTACGCCGCGGCGCCCAACTGCAGCACCATCTCGGCAGTGCCGACGGGATCGGGCGTGCGGAAGATTTCCTCCTCGACGCCTTGCGCAATGATACGCGCCAGCAGCGGGGTCATCAGCCCCATCACGGCCGCATTGATGCGATGATAGAGGACGATATTTTCGGGCCGGTAGATGGCGCCGAACAGCGGGCGCAGCATCGGCGCCGACTCGGTTTTAAGCTGCCGCGAGCGCGCGAGAAAAGCATTGAGGCGGCTCAGCGCATCGATCGACCGGTCTTCCAGGATGTCGCCGAGTTGAACGATGCTCTGACGCCCGAAGCGCTCGGCCAATGCCTCGAGCAGCGCCTCCTTCGAGGTGAAGTAGTGGTAGAACGCGCCCTTCGACACGCCAGCCTTGTCGATGACGTCGTTGACAGTGGCGTTGTCGTAGCCTCGTGCGAGGAAGAGTTCCTGCGCGATGTCGAGCAGTTCCCCTTTGCGTTGGTCGGGAGGCTTGACGACTCGAATTGCGCGCTTTTGTACGTTCATCTTGGTTGACATCTTGCGTCAGACCGACCGTCGGTCTAGTATGCCAAATCGTCTCACCGACCGACCGTCGGTCGCTTCGACATTACCCTGATGTACCTTCGGATCGCAATATCTCTTACCGAGGTTTTCGGCTATCGGTGACGGACGATGAAGTTCCTCCCGCTCATATTCATAAATTTGTTCCGTAACCGACGCCGCACCCTCCTCAGCGTCCTCTCGATTGGCATCTCGATGTTCATTTTTGCCGGGCTGATGAGCCTGCCCTCGGTCGTCCGCCAGGTCCTACGCGACCGCGTAAGCGCTCTGCGGCTGGATTGCGGTAATAAAGCCGGCTTCGGCGGCTTCGACTACACGCTCCCTCTGTCATACGCCAAAACTATCCGCGCCATCCCGCACGTCGATGCGGTCAGCGGCGTGCTGTTCGCGATCGGCGACTATCGCAATCCCGGCGAAATGATTCCCATCGCGGGCCTCGACCCCTCGCAAATAAGCGGGCTCTTTCCCGATTGGGGCCTCACCCCCGAGCTCGCATCGAGGCTGGAGCATTCGCGCTCATCGGCGCTGGTCACTCCTCTGATGATGAAGCGCTTCAGATGGCAGGTCGGGGACAACATCACCTTCCACGCTCCCAGCCTGCCCTCCGATGTCGATGTGACGATTGCCGGTGTGCTTGGCGGCGGGAACCCGCCACCCTCGATCGTCATCGTGCCCTTCGAGCGCCTCAATCAGATGATGGGCAACATCAACAAGGCGGTGCTTTTCTTCATTCGCATCGATCGCTCGGAATACGCGAACTCGGTGATCCGCGCGATCGACAGCCACTTCGCAAATTCGGCGTTCGAAACCACCACCGAGACCGAGCTGGGGATGGCGCAGCAGAGGTTGCGGCAATTTCGGCTGCTGTTTGTCGGCGTGCAATTCATCGCGGGGATTGTTGCGATTGTAATTGGGCTGGTCGCGGCCAACACTGCGGCGATGTCAGTGCGCGAGCGCCGCCATGAACTCGCGGTGATGCGCTCGATCGGATTCACGCGCCGGATGCTGGTGAGTTCGATCGTCACCGAGGGCGTCTTGATCGGCCTCAGCGCGGGCATCATGGGCGCCGCGATTGCCTACCTGGTGCTGAATTTCGCGGGATCGCGCGTGATCTTCACGGGACGTCTGGTGCTGGAGCTGACGCCAACGGTGGCAGCCGGCAGCATCGCGCTTGCCGCGGGTATCGGTTTGTTGAGCGCGGCGATTCCCGCGCTCAACGCCACCCGGCGCGACATCGCGACCGCATTGCGCGCCACGGTATGACTCTCAGTCCGGGCTGGAGCTTGACCTATGTATCAAGTCGAGCTATTGGGTTGATGTATCATGATTCCGGAGCGGCCACCTCTCTATGCCTATCGCAACGGGCGGGGTGAATGGGCGCCCACGCCGTTCGAGAAGGCGGGCGCGCGCGACGATGCCCCGTTGCGAATCGATATCAAGTTTCCGGTGCTCGGGTTCCTGATGGATGCGGAAATGACCGGCTACGATCTGAAGCGTCGCTTCCAGGAGTCGGTAGGGTTCTTCTATCGGGTCAGCGACGGTTCGCTCTACCCGGCGCTGAAGAAACTGGCGCGCGACAAGCTGGTCACGATGCGCACCGCGCGGCATGGCAAGCGCGCACGAAAGGTGTATGCCATCACACCCTTGGGGCGCGAGCGCTTTTTGAAGATGCTGGCCGAGCCCTCGCCGCCTGTCTTCGTACATGATGAGGCGCAGGTGAAGATTTACTTCGGGCATCACAATCCGGATGCCGCGATGGCTCACATGCAGAGGATGCGGCGGTTCAACGTCATCCTGACGCAGCACCTTTCAATGTTGGTCGGCGAAATGGAAGCTCGTGGTGAAAACCCGTTTCGCAAAGTATTGCTGAAATTCGGGCACCGGTTATCCGCCTTCACCGTGCAAATGATCAAAAAACTCGAAGTTGAAATGACTCACGAGCTGGCCACGCTCTCCGGTGGCAGAACCGCGAGCGCGCACAAGCCGCTGCGTCCGGCGGCTGCGAGGAGATGAATGATGGGATGCAGTCTTGCAAGCGCAGGCGCTATACTGCGTCCTTCAAATTGACATGAAGAAAGCTCAGGAAATCAGAGCTGGGCTGTCGTCAGCGTATGCCTGATTGACGGCATGCCGCTTGCTGACTGCTCCGCGAGACCGACGGAGTGGGCGCGTTACGCTCTTGGATGACTGCATGCATGGCGTGAATGAGTTTCCCGGTAGAGGCGGTTTGCGAAGCGCCCGCAGCGATATTGCGGTCGCGGAGTCAGTTCGCGAATGGGTCATCGTTGCGGGTCGTTCACGAACGACCCCCACCAGGAACAGAGGCCGGAGGGGGGTCCTCAATGCTTTTGAAGCAACGCGCCTTTCCCATGTCATTCTGAGAAGAACCTCGGAAGAGGGTCCGCTTCGAATGTTGCTTCAGCATTCGCATGGTAATCGCCCGGAGCGTGGTGCTCGCGGCGGCGGCATTGGGGTGCTGAAGTGATACTCGAAAGTAAGGCGCGCCCGAGATCCTTCGGCGTCGCTGTCGCTCACCTCAGGATGACAAAAGAAGAAACGCCGCGCTCGAGGCGGAGCGAAGCGGAGTCGAGGGAAACGGGAATCACAAAAGTTCGAATTTCAAAATAGCCTTGGAGTGAGGCACGAAGGGGGCGCGCAGCGCCACAGCGCAGCCACCGACCTCACCCGGCGCAGTAGCGCCACCCTCTCCCTGCGGGAGAGGGTGAAAGGAAAGAGGACAACTTTCGTAGGCGGAGCGAAACGGAGTCGAGGAAAACGAGAATCATGAAGTTTCGAATTTCAAAATAACCTTGGAGCGAGACCCGAAGGGGGCGCGCAGCGCCACGGCGCAGCCGTACCCGAGACGGAGCGCAGCGGAGTCGAGGGAAAATATATGAGCGAACAGGAATGGGCGATTGAACTCGAACATGTGAGCCGCATCTAC
>JBGPMZ010000329.1:0-4226 GCA_041487255.1 Binataceae bacterium (SeqCode)
AACTGGAACCCGAGTATCTTATGCGCATCGCTCGCGAAGAATTTGTGCGACGAGTTTGAACGCTCGATCGCGAGCGCAATCACGATGAGCGGCAAACCCGAATACTCGGCGATCATCCTCGCGGGCGGACGGAGCTCGCGGATGGGCCGGCCCAAGGCTGAGCTTCCATTCGCGCTCGGCACGATGCTCGACTACATCGTCTCCGAGATGATGCGGGTCTTCGATGAGTTGGTGGTGGCCGTCGCGAAACCACGACGCTACGCGTGGGAAACCTACCTCTCCAGATCGATCGTCGATGACGAGCCGAATCGCGGTCCCGTCGCGGCGCTCGAACAAGGGTTGCGCGAGACCCGGTTTAGTCGCGCGTTCGTTTGTTCATGCGATGTGCCATTCGTCAACGGCGACCTCGCGCGCAAGCTATGTCAGATGCTCGGCGACGATGACGCGCTAATCCCTTGCGTCGACGGCAGGCTGCAGACGCTGCACGCGGTGTATCGCAAGGAGTGCGCGAGGATCCTCGCGGCCATGCGCAGCAAAGGCGAACATCGTCTTCACGAGATCGTGAACTACGCCAAGGTGCGGATCGTACCGGAAGAAGAGATCCGCGCGCTCGATCCTGAGATGCTCAGTTTCTTTAACGTCAACACGCCCGAGGACTACCAGCGCGCGCTCTCTTTGCAGGGTAGGGGGCGTTCGCGAACGCACCGTTAAAATCCTGATCGCTCTGAATCCTTATTCCTTCTTCGTCCAGCGCAGGATCGGACGGCGCGCCGCCTCGGCCTCGTCGACCCGTTTGAGCGGCAGCGTGTGCGGCGCGCGCTTCACCAAGTCGGGCTCGGTCAGCGCCTCGTCGTAAATCGCCTCCATCGCCGCGATGAAGTCATCGAGCGTCTCCTTACCTTCGGTCTCGGTCGGCTCAATCATCAGCGCGCCCGGCACCACCAGCGGAAAATAGATCGTCGGCGGATGCATCCCGTAGTCGAGCAGGCGCTTGGCGATTTCGAGCGTGCTGACCCGCGCCTTCTTTTCGAGGTCGTGGGTCAACACGCATTCGTGCATCGAGGGTTCGCTCGACGCGCACGGAAATTTGTCCTCGAGCTGCTTGCGGACGTAGTTCGCGTTCAGAATCGCAAGTTTGCTTGCGTCCGCGAGACCATCGCCGCCAAGCGCGAGGATATAAGTGTAGGCGCGCACCAGCATTCCGAAATTTCCGTGAAACGATCGCAACCGGCCAATCGAATTGGGACGATTGCTATCGAGCTCCCATCCGCTCGAGGTTTTGCGCAGCCGTGGAATCGGCAGGAACGGCTCCAGATGCTTCTTCACCGCGACCGGTCCTGCGCCGGGTCCGCCTCCGCCGTGTGGAGTCGAGAAAGTCTTGTGCAGGTTGAGCTGCACGATATCGGCGCCCATGTGGCCGGGTTTCGCGACACCCATCAACGCATTCATGTTGGCGCCATCGAGGTAGAGCAGGGCGCCTCGCGCATGCAGCGCAGTGGCGATCTCCTGGATTTGCGGCTCGAAGATTCCCAGCGTGTTGGGATTCGTGACCATCAGCGCGGCAACATCGTTGTCGAGCAGCCGCTCTATCTCGGATGCCTCGAGGAAGCCGCGCTGGTTGGAGCGCGCGACCTTGACCTCGAAGCCCGCCAGCGTGCAGCTCGCCGGATTGGTGCCGTGTGCCGTGTCGGGAATGATCACTTTGCGACGCTGATTGCCGCGCGACGCGTGATATGCGCGGATCATCATCAGGCCGGTGAGTTCGCCCTGCGCGCCTGCGGCAGGATGAAGCGTGACCGCATCCATGCCGGTGATTTCCGCCAACGCCGCTTCGAGCCGCGCCATCAACTCAAGCGCGCCTTGCGCGAGAAGTGCCGGCGTATGCGGATGCAACGCGGCGAATCCGCGCAGCGACGCCATCTCGTCGTTGAGCAGCGGATTGTACTTCATCGTGCACGAGCCGAGCGGATAGAACTGCAGCGCCTGGGCGAAATTCAAATGCGAGAGACGCAGGAAGTGGCGCAGCACCTGCGGTTCATGGAGTTCGGGAAATCCCGGCAGATCGTCGCGGCAGAGATCGGCGCCAAGAATCTCCGCGCCGCTTTTCCGGCCCGCCTCGCGAGGCTCAAGATCGACGCCGCGCCGCTCCGGCGTGGAGAGCTCGAAGATCAGGGGAACTTCGCGTTTGGATTCCTCTTGCGCTTTGGGGTCGTAATGTTTGGTCATTGAAGTGATTTTGGGAATGATTCTAAGCTTGCCCGCCGTCGCCATCACCGCGCCTCCGCCAACACCTCGCGCAGGCGAGCGAATTCGCTCGCGCGATTCATCTCCGTCACCGAAATCAGCAGGGCGTCTTCGAGCTCCGGATAGTCAGTCGCCAACGCAAGGCCGGCGAGGATGCCGCGATCTTCGGCCGACTTGAGCGTGTCCGCGACGCGAGGAATCTTCACCACGAATTCGTTGAAGAACGTTCCGGAGAATCGCGGCTGGATGTTGGCGGCAGTCAGGAGCTCATGCGCCTGATGCGCGAGTTCGACATTGCGCTCCGCCAATTCGCGCAGCCCGCGCCGTCCGAGCAGCGAGAGGTAGACGGCGGCGGCGAGCGCGCACAGCGAATGATTGGTGCATATATTCGAAGTCGCGCGCTCGCGCCGAATGTGCTGCTCGCGAGTTGCGAGTGTCAGCGTGAAGGCGCGATTGCCGTCGGCGTCGCTCGTCTGGCCAACCAGGCGCCCGGGCATCTGGCGCAGGTGCGCGTTGCGCGCCGCCATGAAGCCCAGGCCGGGTCCCCCGAACTGAAGCGGCAGGCCGAAGCTTTGACCCTCGCCGACCGCGATATCGATTCCGAGATCGCCTGGCGCCTTGAGCAGACCGAGCGCGAGGCCTTCCGCAGTCACCGATATGGCTATCGCGCCCGCGCGATGAGCGATTTTCGCGACCTCGCCGAGCGGCTCGACGATTCCAAACCCGTTGGGATATCCGGCGACCACGCAGAGCAGATTTTCCTTGCCGAGCTTCTCGAGTTCACGGAGATCGATCTGTCCACTCGCGGCCTCGAACGGAATGTCGATCAACTCGACGCCTTTGACAGCGCTGAGGTAGGTGCGAACCGTTGCGCGATAATCCGGCCACAGCGCCCGCGAGAGGGCGACGATCGAACGTTTGGGCGCGATGCGCCGCGCCATCAGAACAGCTTCCGCCGCCGCGGAGGCGCCGTCATACATGCTGGCATTGGCGACTTCGAGGCCGGTGAGCTGAGTAATGAGCGTTTGAAATTCGAAGATCGCTTGGGTGGTGCCTTGGCTGGCTTCCGCCTGATAGGGAGTGTAACTGGTGGCGAACTCGGCGCGAGAAATCACCGAGCGAACCACCGCCGGGACGTAGTGGTTGTAGTAGCCGCCGCCGAGGAAGCTGACGAAATCGTGCGCGCCATTCTGATTTGCGAGCGTGGTTAGCTCGGTCGCCACATCCTGCTCACTCATACCAGGTGCGAGCGCAATAGCGGCGGAGCGGCGTAGATTGGCCGGAACGTGCGCGATCAGATCCTCGATTTGGTCGGCGCCGATCGCATCGAGCATCGCGCGCACGTCGGCCTTGGTGTGCGGCATGAATCTCATTGTTAGGAAAATCCTCCCGTCACTTTCCGCTCCGTCTGTAGAAGGGCCTCGCCACGACCGTGGCTGGAACTTTTCGATTCCTGACTTCGACTTCCAGTTTGGTTCCGATCTGCGGTTGCTCAGGACCACTTGCGTACGCCATCGCGACTGGCCGATTCAACGCCGGCGCAAAGGTACCGCTGGTTACCGCGCCAACCGCTATCTCTCCGATCAGTATCGGATACCCTTGCCTCGCGATGGTGCGTGCGTCGTCGGTCGCGAGTCCGACTAGATGCTTAGTGAGACCGTTCGTTTTCTGCGCGACCAGCGCATCCTCGCCGACAAAGCCGCGGCCGAATTTGACGTACGACGACAAGCCGGCCTCGAGCGGCGAGGTGCTGCGATCGAGCTCATGGCCGTAAAGCGGCAAGCCCGCCTCCAGCCGCAGCGTATCGCGCGCGCCGAGCCCGCAGGGGTTCATCCGATCCGCCGAACCCGCGGCCATCACCTCGGCGAAAAGACGCGCCGCATCGCTCGGCGCAACGAAAAGCTCGAAGCCGTCCTCGCCCGTGTAGCCGGTGCGTGCCGCGACGCATCGCACGCCGCCGACCTGGCCATCAGCGACGCCGA
>JBGPMZ010000330.1:0-4218 GCA_041487255.1 Binataceae bacterium (SeqCode)
GTATGAAAAACCTACCAACAGCATCGGCCTGAAAATTGGCGCTCAGATGGTAGTACGCGGGCCGCAGAAACCTCGCGCGATGCGTGCCGCCCTTGACCCGCGTATAGAGGACGTTGTCGGCGCCGACTTCGAGGGTCGAGGGATCCAGCGCTTCGCGGGTGTCGTCGTTGAGGATCAAGACGAAGCTTCCCTTGCTGTCATCATCGACGGATTTGACGACGTAGGGAGTGTCCTCGACAGTGATTGAGGCGCGCTCCTCGGCGACTTGCAGGAAGTAGCTGCCATCGGGATTTTGCTTGATGCTTTGGGAGAACAGCAGCGCGATGCGCGGGTTGTCGATGCGCTCCTCGTCGCTGTACCAATTGCCGTCGCGGCGGAAGGAAATCTTCCCTGACTCGACGGCATAGAATCCCGCGCGTGGCATACCTTCTTCTCTGGCCCCCCTTCCCTAAAGGGAAGGGGCCGGGGGTTAGGTCTTCCGGCTATCGAGGATGATCGTCACCGGGCCGTCGTTGGTCAGCGCGACGGCCATCATCGCTCCGAACTCGCCGGTCTCAACCTTAACACCGTCATTTCTGACGAGCGAGAGGAACAGCTCGTAGAGCCGCTTCGCCTCGTCAGGCGGCGCCGCCCGAATGAAGGACGGCCGCCGTCCCGAGTCGGTGTCGGCCAGCAGCGTGAATTGCGATATGACCAGCAACTCGCCGCCGACTTGCCGGAGCGCGAGGTTCATCTTCCCGTCGGCGTCCGCGAACACCCGCAGGCCGAGGATCTTGTCCGCGAGGTATGCCGCGTCCTTCTCGGTGTCATCCTTCGCTACCCCGAGTAGGACGACGAACCCGCGCCCGATGCGCCCGATGACGTTATCCACGCCTTGCCCGCCGACCCGCACCTCGGCTTGGGAAACCCGCTGTAGAACCGCCCGCATACCGTTGCTCCTATGATTGCCTTCGAGCCCTGAAGAAGCCTTCTGGTCTCGCCCCCCGGACGCGCTATTATAATTTCATTCGATGATTCCGGTTCTCTTCAAGCTCGGCCCGCTTACCGTTTACAGCTACGGGATGATGATGGCGCTAGGCTTCCTGGCCGCCGACTTCGTCATCACCTCCGAATGCAAACGGCGCGGGCTCAACACCGACTTCGCCTCCTCGATGGTGGTGTGGGCGGCGATCGCCGGCATCGCGTGCTCGCGGCTGTATTCGGTAGTTGACAATTTTTCATCCTACATGCACGACCCGTGGTCGATCATTTTTTCGGGCTCCGGATTCGTATGGTACGGCGGCCTGATCGGCGGCCTGCTGTCGTCATACTTCGTCTCGCGATACTACAAAATCGACTTTTTGACCGCCGCCGACATGGCCGGACCCGCGCTCGTGATCGGCCAGGCGCTCGGGCGCATCGGATGCCATCTGTCGGGCGACGGCGACTGGGGGATGCCGACCAAGCTACCGTGGGGCATCGAGTATCCCAATGCGATCGTCGGATGGAACGGCAACTCGGTGCTCAAGCTCGATAGCCACAACCACCTGGTGTCGGGATTCTATCCCGGCGTCCATGTGCATCCGACGCCGATCTACGAGGCGATCGTCTACACGGTCATCTTCATGTTTCTGTGGTCGAGGCGAAAGGAAACCAAAATACCGGGGCAATTGTTTTATCTCTACTTGATGCTGGCCGGGGCGGCGCGCTTCATGGTGGAGTTCCTGCGGGTGAATCCGCGGGTGTTGGTGGGGCTCAGCGAGGCTCAATTGATCGCGATCGCGATGATGGTGCTGGGCGCCAGCCTGTACTTGATTGCCGCGCGGCGCGGTGCGACGGATGACAAGCGCTTCGACACGATACGCAAATCCGACAAGCAGGCGGTCAGAGCATAGGCTGGTAATGGAGATTAGCGGAAAGACCCTCGCGGCGCTCGGCGCGTTCCTGGTGCTCGGCGCGCTGCTGTTGTTCGCGGCGTCGTATGAAATCAGCCATCCGCATCCCGTCACCCTGCTCCCCAAGAGTTCGGAAGGCGGCGCCGCGAGCGAGGGTTCTGCTCCTCCGGTGCCGGCCGGCGACCTCGCCGGCGACTTCAAGCTGGAGGATGCCTTCAGCGGCGAAACCATTTCGCTCGCGAGGCTCAAGGGCAAGGTAATCTTCCTCAATGTATGGGCGACCTGGTGCGGACCGTGCCGCGAAGAGATGCCCTCGATGGAGACGCTGTACGACGAGCTCAAGAACAACAAGGATTTCGTCATGCTCGCGGTCAGCCAGGACACCAAGGGCAAATCGGCGGTGGTGTCCTACGTCGAGAAGAATGGGTACCATTTCAAAATCCTGCTCGACCCGGAAAACAAGGTCGGCGAATCCTACGGCGTCAGTGGGGTGCCGGAGACCTTCATCATCGATCGCAAGGGGCGCATCGTCGCGCACCATATGGGCGCCTTCGACTGGTCGCGTCCCGACGTGAAGGAAGCGCTCCAGCAATTGTTGGCCTCGAAAGAGAGTTGATTGGCGCGCGCTCTATCCAAACGGCGTCTGCTTTTGATTAGATTGGAAAATCGAACTCTATAGGTTGATAGGTTTTCGATGTCAGTTATGAAGAAGAATCGATGGGCAATCACCCTCGCAGCCTGCCTGATAGCATGCTTCGTGGTCCTCGAGGAGGTCGCGGTGCGGCGCGCGCAGGCGCTCCCCAGCGAGTCCTACCACGAGCTGGAAACCTTCGCGAATGTGCTCGCGATCGTGCAGAAGAACTACGTCGAGCCGGTGACTACCAAACGGCTCATCGACGGCGCCATAACCGGCATGCTCGCGTCGCTGGACCCGCATAGTGCGTACCTGACGCCTGAGCTGTACCGCGACCTCGAAGTCGAAACCCGCGGCAGCTTCGGCGGGCTGGGCATCGAAATCACCATCAAGAACGGCGTGCTCACGATCGTGTCGCCGATCGAGGACACTCCCGCCTACAAGGCCGGGCTCAAGGCCGGCGATCAGATCATCAAGATCAATGACGACTTCACCAAGGACATGACGCTGACCGAAGCGGTCAAGCGGATGCGCGGGCCGCGCGGCAGCAAGATCAAGCTGACGCTGCATCGCAGCGGAGTCGCGGAGCTGTTCAACGTCACCCTCGCGCGCGACGTGATCAAGATTCAGTCGGTGAAGACCAAGACGCTGCCCGAGGGCTACGGCTACGTTCGCATCAGCACGTTTCAGGAGAGCACCGACGACGCGGTCGAGAAAGCCGTCGACGATTTCCAGAAGCAGGATCACGGCAAGGTCAAAGGCGTGGTGCTCGACTTGCGCGACAATCCCGGCGGCCTCCTGAATCAGGCGGTCAAGGTTTCCGACGAGTTCCTCGACGGCGGCCTGATCGTGTACACGCAGGGCCGCAACGAGAATCAGCAACAGAAGTACTTCTCGCACAAGAAGACCGGCTTTGAGGATTATCCGATGGTAGTGCTGGTCAACGGCGGCAGCGCGAGCGCCAGCGAGATCGTCGCGGGTGCGCTGCAGGATCAGAAGCGCGCGGTAATCGTCGGGACCCAGACCTTCGGCAAGGGCTCGGTGCAAACCATTCTTCCGCTCGACGATCATTCAGCGTTGCGGCTGACCACGGCGCGCTACTTCACGCCCAATGGCCGCTCGATCCAGGCGGTCGGGATCACTCCCGATGTCGACGTCGACAATCCGAAACCGACGCTGGCATCGCTTGAAATCGAGGGCGCGCAGGTCGACGAGAATCCCGAGATTCATGAACGGGATCTACCGGGGCATTTCCAGAACAAGCAGCATTCGGGAACCGATGGCGAGAAGCCGACCGGCGATCAAAGCAAGGATTCGGTAAAGTCCCCGACTGCCGCGGATCGCAATCCGCAGCCGGGCAAGGCCGCGATGGTCAAGCCGCCCAAGGAAGAGAAGGACATCCAGCTTCAGAAAGCGATCGACATTCTGAATCACTGGCAGAACTTCAAGGTTCAGCTCGCCAAGAACAGCAGCGAGGCATCCGACCAGTAGCGCCTCGCGTCCTTTTGTAGCATCAAATGGGAACGGCCGGCTCTTCGCCGGCCGTTCCCATTTTGACTACGGATGGAAGTCCTCAGTCTACCCGCCTAATCCCGAGACTTTTGGATAGCCTGCCAACATTGCCGCCACGAACGGAGGAAACGTGACGCCGAAGTAGAAGCACTTTATACGGCTGTCGTCTTCCCACAAGGTGGACAACAATCCGCCGAA
>JBGPMZ010000331.1:0-4214 GCA_041487255.1 Binataceae bacterium (SeqCode)
CATGTTCTGGTCTACGTCGAAATGCTCGATCGCGACCGCGAGCGCTTTTCGCAGGCGCTCGCGCGCACGGATGTGATGCCGCTGGGTGCGGGCGCGCTCGCGGGGACCACGCTTCAGATCGATCGCGAGGCGGTGGCCGAGGAGCTGGGTTTCGCGCGCATCGCCGAGAACAGTATGGATGCGGTTTCCGATCGTGATTTCGCGGTCGATTTTCTCTCGGCGGCGGCGCTCCTGGCGGTCCATCTGTCGCGCATGAGCGAGGAGATCATCCTGTGGACCACCGCTGAATTTGGTTTCGCGGCGCTGCCCGACGAATTCTCGACCGGCAGCTCGATGATGCCGCAGAAGAAAAATCCCGACCTGCTGGAACTGATTCGCGGCAAAAGCGGGCGCGTGATTGGCGACCTGGTTGCGATGCTCTCCATCCTGAAGGGGCTGCCGCTCACCTACAATTCCGATTTGCAGGAAGACAAGGAGCGCGTGTTCGACGCGCTCGACACCATCAAGCCCGCGCTGGATGTGACCGCGAAGCTGTGGCCGCGCATCAAGTTCGACGTTGAGGCGATGCGCTCGGCGGCCGGCGGGTTCGCGCTTGCTACCGATCTCGCCGAATACCTGGTCGAACGCGGCATGCCATTTCGGGAGGCGCATGAGGTCATCGGATCACTGGTGCGTGACACAATGGCCGCGGGAAAATCGCTCAGCGATTTAGGTCTCGACGATTTCCGAATGCATTCGCCGCGCTTCGACACCGATGTGCTCGAAATGCTCGACCCCGAAAATTCCATTAAGGTCCGCTCGGTGCTGGGCGGTCCGGCGCCCGGCATGGTGCGCGAGCGCATCAAGAGGTTGCGCGGATGAGAAGTCGCTCGCTTTTGCAATTGACGCGCGCAACTGCATTGGCAGCGGCGATTTGCGTGATTGGATGCGGGGTCAAATCGCCGCCGGTTCCCCCGCAGCAGGCGGTGCCGGAGCGCATCGTCGGCCTCAATGCGACCTCGCAAAAAAATGGCGTCCTGCTCTCGTGGGAGCGGCCGGACCGCACTGCCGGCGGAGGCAGAATGCGCGACCTCGGCAGCTTTGAGATCGACCGCGCGGAAGGTACCCAGTCGTTTCGCCCGCTGAGCGAAGTGGCCGTCACCGATCAGGACCGCTTCCAGCAGCAACGCAAGTTCACCTACCTGGATGCGAGCGCCGAGGTCGGCCGGCACTATCGCTACCTTGTGATTTCATCGACCCTCGACCAGTACCGGAGTGATCCATCCAACGAGGCCGAGCTTACGCATCAGTTGCCCAAGCCGCCGCCGAACCCTGAAGATTTCGTCATTCCGCAGCCCAAACCGCTGCCGTGATATCCGCCTGACGCTGTGATAAAAACGACCTCTGCCCATGCATTATTTCGAGTATAGAAACGACGAGCTCTACGCCGAAGACGTGCCGATGCGCGAACTCGCGCGCCGCTTCGGCACCCCGCTTTATGTCTACAGCGCGCGCACCCTGCGCCGCCATTTCCGCGTTTTCGACGAGGCCTTCGCCGGCACCGATCATCTGATCTGCTATGCGATGAAGGCGCTCTCGAATCTCAGCATCCTGAAGCTGTTCGCTTCGATGGGCTCCGGCTTTGACATCGTCTCGGTGGGCGAGATGATGCGATGCCTGCGCGCCGGCGCCGATCCGCGCAAGATCGTTTTCTCGGGCGTGGGCAAGACCGACGAGGAAATCGCGGCGGCGCTCGATAGCGGCATCCTGATGATCAATGTCGAGTCGCGCGGCGAGCTGCATCGCATCTCCGAGGTCGCGGGCCGAATGAAAAAGCGCGCGCCGGTCACGCTGCGCGTCAATCCTGACCTCGATCCCGGAACGCATCCGCATATTTCCACCGGGCATCGGGACAGCAAGTTCGGCATTCCGCTGTCGCAGGTCGACGAGTACTACGCGGAGGCGAGAAATCTGCCCAACCTGGAGTTGGTCGGCCTCAGCACGCACATCGGATCGCAAATCACCGACACCGCGCCCTTCGCCGAGGCGGGGAACAAAGTTGCCGCGATCGTTGGGCGGCTACGCGGCGCGGGAATCGCGCTCAAGTACCTCGATATCGGTGGAGGGCTGGGAATTCCTTATCAGGAGGAGCCGCCTCCCCCTTCGGAGTACGGCAAGGTGGTGCTCGCGCCGATTCGCGGGCTGGGACTGAAAATCATCGCGGAGCCCGGACGTGTGATCGTCGGCAACGCCGGAGTGCTGGTCACCAAGGTTCTCTACAACAAGGAAACCGACGTGAAGCGCTTCATCGTGGTAGACGCCGCCATGAACGATCTGATCCGGCCGGTGCTTTACGAGGCTTATCACGCGATTCAGCCGGTCAAGAAACCCTCCGCGCCGAAAATCGTCACTGTTGATGTGGTCGGACCGGTTTGCGAGAGCGGCGACTTCCTCGCGAAAGAGCGCGAGATGCCGGAGCCCGCGCGGGACGACCTCCTCGCGGTGATGAGTGCGGGGGCCTATGGCTCGGTGATGTCGTCGAACTACAACAGCCGTCCTCGCGTGCCGGAGATTCTCGTTGATGGGGCCGATGCGCACCTGATTCGCGAACGCGATACATTTGAAGACATGATCCGAGGTGAGAAAATCGTTGAGCTCAAGGCCAGGTGATCGGATGGCGAAACTTGAGTTCGTAAAAATGCAGGGCTGCGGTAACGACTACATCTACGTAGTCGCGACCAAGCAGCGCCCCGCACATCCCGACAAGTTGTCGGTACTACTATCGGACCGCCGCATTGGCATCGGCGGCGATGGCCTCATCATGCTCGCACCATCGGAGCAAGCCGACATTCGGATGGAAATGTACAATGCCGACGGTAGCCGGGGTGAGATGTGCGGCAACGGCATCCGATGCCTCGGGCGGCTGGCGTACGAAAACGGCATCGCGCGCAAGAATCCCATCGAAGTCGAGACCGATTGCGGGATAAGAACCGTAGCGCTCACCTTCAGTAACGGGAGGGTCGATGGCGCCACCGTTGACATGGGCGAGCCGGTTCTCGAGGGCCGGCAAATCCCTGTTGACGCAGATGGCAACATTATCAACTATCCGCTCGAGGTCGGCGGCCGCAGCGCCAAGGTGACGGCGGTCTCGATGGGGAATCCGCACTGTGTCGCATTCCTCAACGACGACAGCATCTGGAAGCTCGACGCATACGAATTCGCGCGGCTGGGACGGCAGTTCGAGCATCACAAGTTTTTCCCGAAACGCGTCAACACCGAATTCATCCTGCCCGTTTCGCGCAATCATCTGAAAATGCGCGTATGGGAGCGCGGCTCGGGCGAGACACTCGCGTGCGGCACAGGAGCGTGCGCTGCACTCGTCGCCGGGGTGCTGACCGGACACGCGGATCGCAAAGCGATCGTCGAGCTGCGCGGCGGCAACCTGGAAATCGAATGGCGCGAGAGTGGCGAGCGCGCCAATCACGTGTTCATGACGGGTGAGGCGGTCGAGGTTTTTCGCGGCGAGGTCGAAGTCAGCGCCGAAGAGTTGGTTCCCGTTTAGCAGGGTTGAGTACATTTGCAAATCGGTCGTTGCGGAGGCTTTTCTCAACACCCTACCAAGGGCGGAGGATCAAATGTTCAACGGTGCATTATCCGCAATAGTCACACCTTTTCGCGACGGCGAGGTCGACGAGCGCGCGTTGCGCGACCACATCGAATGGCAGATCCAGAGCGGCATCGATGGCATCGTGCCATGCGGCTCCACCGGAGAGTCCGCGACGCTCACCCATGACGAACACGAACGGGTCATCAAGATCGCGATCGAGCAAACCCGCCGCCGCGTTCCTGTAGTGGCCGGCACCGGGTCGAACTCCACCGCCGAGGCGATTCGGCTGACGGCTTCAGCGCGCGCGATGGGCGCCGACGGGGCCCTGATGATCTCGCCCTACTACAACAAGCCTACCCAGGAAGGAATTTTCCGTCATTACAAGATGGTTGCGGCGGCGGTCGACTTGCCGTTGCTCGTGTACAACATTCCGGGCCGCACCGGGTCGAACATCGCGCCTGAGACCTTCGCGCGGATGTGCGAGATTCGCAATGTCGTCGGCATCAAGGAAGCGTCGGGCTCGATGGATCAGATTTCCGACATCCGCCGGCTATGCGGCGATCGGCTGACGATTCTGTCGGGCGACGACTCGCTGGTGGTGCCCATCATGGCGCTGGGCGGCAAGGGC
>JBGPMZ010000332.1:0-4202 GCA_041487255.1 Binataceae bacterium (SeqCode)
ATGTCGGAGACCGAACCCGACAAGCTGGTGGCGGCCAAGACCGCCACTCCGATGGTGCTCGGATTCGGCGAGGGCGAGAATTTTATCGCCTCGGATATTCCCGCGCTGCTCGAGCATACGCGCAATGTGCTGGTGCTCGAGGACGGCGAGTTGGCCGAGGTGACGGCAAAAAGTGTCAAGTTGATGTTGTTTGATGGAACGGAAATAACCCGGGCGCCTCGTAGAGTTGAATGGGACGCGGCTGTGGCTACTAAAGGTGGTTATAGGCACTTCCTGCGAAAGGAAATCGCGGACCAGCCGCAGGCCTGGATCGACACGATGGCGGGACGCGCGGCGGCCAATTCGGCCTCGGTCAACTTCGAGATGGACCTGATGCCGGCGGGTGGCGCCAAATCCATCGAGCGAATCGTGATGCTGGGGGCGGGGGCGTCGTGGATAACGGCGCTGATCGGGAAGTTTATCATCGAGGAGATCGCGGGGGTGCCGGTCGAGGTCGATTACGCCGGGGAGTTTCGGTATCGGCGGCCGCCGGTCGGGAAGGGCACCGTGGTGATGGCGGTGTCGCAATCGGGCGAGACGGCGGACACGCTGGCGGCGATGGAGGAAGGGGCGTCGCGCGGGGCGCATCTGATTGCGCTGACGAACACGCTGGATTCATCGATCGCGCGCAAGGCGAATGCGCAGATATACACGCGATGCGGGCCGGAAATCAGCGTAACGACGACAAAATGCTTCATAACGCAGATAGAGGCATATTATCTATATGCGATACATCTAGGGGCGAAGCTAGGGCGAATATCGGAAGCGCAGGCCTCGGAGCTGTTGAAGGCTGCTTTCGCCATTCCTTCGCAAATCGAAGCAGTCATTAGTACTGTATCAACCATAGTCAACGTGGCGCGCAAGTACGCATCCGCCCAGGATTTTCTATTCCTCGGACGCGGGATCAACTATCCGGTCGCATTCGAGGGCGCGCTGAAGCTGAAGGAGATCTCGTATATCCATGCCGAGGGATACTCGGCCAGTGAGATGAAGCATGGACCGATCGCGCTCATCGATGACAAGATGCCGGTCGTGGTCCTCATCCCGAATGATGAGCTGTTCGAAAAGTCGCTGTCCAACATGAAGGAAGTGGAGTCGCGCAACGGCAGGATAATCGCGGTGACGAATCGACGCTCGCTCGAGCTCGAGCAAATTGCCGCCGATATCATCGAGGTCCCCGCGACGTCCTCGCTCCTGACTCCGGTGCTGATGACGATTCCGCTACAGCTGCTCGCGTATCATATAGCCGTCGAGCGCGGCACCGATGTCGACCAGCCTCGCAACCTGGCGAAGTCGGTCACGGTGGAATGAGATGATAACGAGGGCGGAATCCTCCGAAGGAACGGGACTAGCTTACGGAAGATAAGGTTGCTACAAGAGCAAATACCCTGTGTTCTGGAATTGGCGCGGATCGTCTGATTCGGCGGGCGGTGCGCGCCAATTCCCTTTCTCTGCCTTCCAGATCTCATTTGAGCAGATTACCCTCCGGTTTGTTGCCGGAGTGATCACAACTTCAGGGCGAAACGAGCTGCTCCTTTCTCGGGAACATCGATTGCTCCCTCAATTATTTCGAAGTTTCGAGAAGCGGCGAGCGACTTCGTGGATATATTTACAGACGTAGGAGTGTGACGAGGGCTCGATTCGCGGATTTCTAATCGTCGAGTAGAGTGAAATTTGACGGGGGATGCAGCGTCTCTAATGTAGAACGGATTGGATTGACACGGTGCCAGCACGCGAATAGCTTGGGTAATTCGGTGTCGCGGTCTTGTTGTCTTGCCATTCGCGTTCTATATCTCAATCTGATGAGCCAGGCCTATACCCGTCTCTCCTTCCGGCTCCGAAGCGGACGTTTGTAATTTCGCGAGCTCCGGCCTCGATCCGGAGCCAACGGAAAATTTGAGAGCATGAAGCCAAAGTACGAAGGAAAAGATTTACAGGGTCTGGTCGATCTGGGACGCGAGCAGGGCTACCTGACCTTCGATCAGGTCAATGATTTCCTGCCCCAGGATGTAGCGTCGCCGACCGATCTGCGCGCCGCGCTCGACAGCTTCGAGGACCTCGATATCAAGGTGCTCGAAGAAGTTCCCACCGCCGACACCGAGACCGCCGCCGAAGAGGAGGCCGAGGAGGCCGAACCAGAGGCGCCGGCTCCTGCCGCGGCTACCGAGTCGGTCGGCGAATCGTCCGACCCGGTCCGCCTGTATCTGAAGGAGATGGGCAACTTCCAGCTCCTCTCGCGCGAGCAGGAAGTTGAAATCGCCAAGCGCATCGAAGCCGGTGAGATGGAGGTCGAGGACGAAGTGATGGGCTCTCCGGTCACCCTCGATCGGGTGATCGAGGTCGCCGAGCACGTGCTCGCGGGCGAAGCGGAGCTGCGCGAAATCTACGAAGAGAACGACGAACCCTCCTCCGATCCCGATGAGGAGCGCGGTCCCGAGGCCGACGAGAAGCAGCTCAAGAAGCTGACCGCCTCGCTCAAGAAGCTCAGTGAGATCCGAGACCGGCTCAATGAATTCGACGAAGAGCTCTTTCATAGCAAGGTCGGTCCTCGCCGTAAGCCCAAGCTCGAGAAGGATTACTATCGCGCCAAGGATCGAGTGAAGAAAGAGCTGCGCGACATGGCGCTGTCGCCGCGTCTGCAAGAAGCCATCATCGGCGAGATGCGTCGGCTGCTGCATGAGTATCTGAATTCGGAGCGCCTCATTTCGCGCTATGTGGAAGAGACCGGCCGCAGCAAAAACCAGCTCATCAAGGAAGCCGGCGAGGCCGAAGATCGCCGCCATGTGCTCAAGGTCGGCGACGGCCGCGAGAATCTGCTCGATATCGCGCAGCGAATCCGCGACGCCCAGAAAGCCATCAAGGCGATCGAAAAGCGCGTCAAGGCCACCGGCGAGGACTATGCGCACAAGCTCAAAACCATCGCCGCGGGCCAGAGCAAGAGCCGTCGCGCCAAGAAGGAACTGACCGAGGCGAATCTGCGCCTGGTCGTCAGCCTCGCCAAGCGCTACACCAACCGCGGGCTAGGATTTCTCGACCTGATCCAGGAAGGGAACATCGGCCTGATGCGCGCGGTGGACAAGTTCGAATATCAGCGCGGCTACAAATTCTCGACCTACGCGACCTGGTGGATTCGCCAGTCGATGTCGCGCGCGATCGCCGACCAGGGCCGCACCATCCGCATCCCGGTGCATATGGTCGAGACGATCAACAAGCTGCTGCGGGTGACCAGGCTGCTGGTGCAGCGCCTGGGCCGCGAGCCGAGCCCCGAGGAAATTGCCGAGCAGATGGAAATGCCGCTCGACAAAGTCCAGAAAGTGCTCAAGATCGTCAAAGAACCGATTTCGCTGGAGACTCCGATCGGCGACGAGGAAGAAAGTTCGCTCGGCGATTTCGTTGAAGACGAACTGGCGCCCTCGCCGGTCGAAGCTGCGATTCAGGGCAACCTCGGCGAGCAGACCCGCAAGGTGCTCGCGACGCTCACGCCGCGCGAGGAGCAAATCCTGCGCATGCGTTTCGGTATCGGTCAGAAGACCGACTACACGCTCGAGGAAGTCGGTAAGCAGTTCGCGGTCACTCGCGAGCGCATCCGTCAGATCGAGGCGAAGGCGCTGCGCAAGCTGCGCCAGACCGGCCGCTCGCGCAACCTCGAGGGTTTCCAGGAACGCGAGTAGCTGTTTCTGTTGACATAGTTAAGTTCAAGGGCGGCTCGGAATTTTCGGGCCGCTCTTTTTTGTCATCACGGTTCTGTTACGCCGCGCGACAACGTGGACGAACGCCTCCGACGCCCGAAACATACCGTCGTTGTTGTACACTCACGGTTCGTTCCTTCTTGCCTTATACCGGGCGCATTGCTACAGCGCTTCAACATGCCCAACAGCAGCGAAAGTGACAACCCGGCCTATCCCGATGCGATGGAAAACATCGAGTGCACTCTACTCACTATCCGTCGAGGCGGTCAGGCGCCGACGCCTGGCGCGAATCCGCGCGATGTCTTGAAGGACTCGGTGGGAGTGGGCCTTTCCGGTGGAGGCATTCGCAGCGCCACATTCTGTCTGGGCCTATTCCAGGGGTTGGCCAAGCAGAAATTGCCGGCCAACGATCAGCGCCCGGACCGCAAAACGCTGCTTTCGAAGATCGACTACATGTCTACGGTTTCAGGAGGC
>JBGPMZ010000333.1:0-4197 GCA_041487255.1 Binataceae bacterium (SeqCode)
AACTGCGCCTCAAGGATCAGGAGCGCGACGGCGTCTACGCCGAGGTCCTCTATCCCAGCCTCGGGATGCGGCTTTTTCAGCTCGAGGACGGCGCGCTGCGTGCGGCGAGTTTCCGCGCCTACAACGACTGGCTCGCGGATTATTGCGCACCCAGTCCGCGCAGGCTTGCGGGCGTCGCGATGGTGGCGCTCGACAGCGTCGACGAAGGCGTCGCGGAACTTCAGCGCGCGGCGAAGAAGGGCCTCAAGGGCGCGATGATCTGGGGCGCCGCGCCGCGCGAGCATCCTTATCGCTCACCCGAGTACGACAAATTCTGGGCAGCGGCGCAGGATCACGCGATGCCGCTCAGCCTCCACATCCTGACTGAGGCGCGCGGCGGCGAGGGTGACCTGTCGAGCGTGATGAAGGGTTACCCGGCGCTGCATCATTCGGTCGAAAAGACCATCGCGGAACTGATCTTCAGCGGCGTGCTGGAGCGCTATCCGCGACTCAAGCTGGTATCGGTCGAGAATGATATCGGATGGATTCCGCATTTCATCCAGCGGATGGATCATTCCTACGAGAAGTATCGCTACCTCGAGGCCAACGCGATCCCGAACCCGCCGAGCTTCTACTTCCACCGCCAAGTGCAAGCCACCTTTCAGGATGACCGGGTCGGCGTGCTGCTGCGCGAAGTCGCGGGGGTCGGCAATCTGATGTGGGCCTCGGACTTCCCGCATTCGGATTCGACCTGGCCCAACTCGCGCGAGGTCATCGCGCGCGACTTCGCGGGAGTCCCCGATGACGAGCGTCGCAAGATGATCGCCGACAACGCGGCCGCGCTGTACGGCATCGGCTAGGCGTATCGTGAGGGTCCTCACGCTACCCTTGGCGGAGGTTGGATTGACTCGGGGAACTGGTTCGGATTAGCTGAAAGGTCTCCTGGAACACGCTCACGCTTTGCGCCGGTGGGGCTGTAGCTCAATTGGGAGAGCGCTTGAATGGCATTCAAGAGGTCGGCGGTTCGACCCCGCTCAGCTCCACCAATCAAATCAAGTACTTAGCGCGTTATACGATCGGCCTCAGCTATTGATGGCGGTAGCGAGAGGCATCTGGGTCCGTTCCTCCGATGTATCCGGAAGGCTCGCGACATAATCCTTCCCGAATCGAAGCTGGTCGTGGAGATGGCTGTAGAAAAACTGGCCGCCGCGCCCGATCAGATCGAGATTCGATATCGCGCTGAGTGCTTCGATGACCTGCGATACTCGCGCCGCGTAGTTGAGCGAGTACACCGGATACGCATTGGGCAAAAAGTGATGCCGCCATTCCAGCACCTTGGCCGCGCTGATGATTCCGATGCTGTCCAGTTCCGCGATCACGCGCGCCGCGAGGTCCTCGGTCGTGGTCGCGTAGATCGGATCGTCGGCGAAGCAGGGCACTTCGACCACCAGCGAAGTCTCGCCGGGCGGCGCCATCTTCGGCGAGCGATTGCGCGGTTCGTACATCCGGGTCACGCACATTTTGGGGTCGGGGATGTAGATCGATGCGTTGTCGGAAACCTTCGGCTGAGCGAGGCGCAGGAAGAACAGGCGCACGTGGCGAAAGCGCAGCCCCGATACCGCTTCGCGAACCTCGTCGGCGACCTGATCGCCAAGGAACTTGACCGTCAACGTCAGTGGCAAGGTCGACACGAGGCGCGAGTCGGGGTCGACATGGCGCTGCTCGGCGAAATGGATGCGACGAATGCGATTGCGATCGCATTCTAGGCGCACGATATCGTGCTCGGTGCGAACCGAGGCTTGCGGGATTGCAGCCGCAAGCGTCTCCACGATGTGGCCGTAACCATCGCGCGGATAGAGAAAGCTTCCATCGATGTGAGTGGTCTTCCTTTTCGGAAACAGTACCTCGAAAAAAAGCGAGGTCAGGGTCATGCCCTGAAGACGGCGCGTGGCGACATCGGGCGATAGCTGATCGGCGGGCAATCCCCAGAGTTTTTCCGAGTAGTTCAGCAGCAGCCGGCGCGCGAGCGTCTCGCCGAACTGGTTCACTGCGAAATCGGCGAACGACACCGCGGGCGCCGGACGACGCCGCGATCGAATCAGCTCGATTCCGATGCGGCCGGTTTCCCACAGGTTGAAGCCCGAAAAAAGCACATTGAGCGGAGTGGGAGGGAAATCGATGAAGCGGCCGCGATCGTAGATTTTGCTGGGCGCGTCGACCACCACCAGCTCGTCGCCCAGCATCGCGCGAAGGTCGCCGGTGATGTCGGCGTCGCGATCGTGGAGGCGATGAGCCCCGCAGTCATAGGAATGTCCGGCGTGCTTCAGAGTTCGGCATAGCCCGCCCAGATGCGGCGATTTTTCGAACAACAGGAAAGGAACGCCGGCGCGATGGGCATAGAACGCAGTACCGAGGCCAGCCGGCCCCCCGCCGAGAATTGTTAACGTATCCACCCAAGCCTACTTCTTTCCGTGCCATTTATTAGCATAAATACGAAGCGACGGCTTAAGGTACTATGCAACGCCATTTAGCGAAAGCGATTCGTCACGGTACCACCCGAGTCAGGCTCGGCGTCCCATTGAGCAGCCAATCTTTTCGTCGAATAATATTGCTGGAATAGGATCAGACGACGCGATAATCTGATTAGAGAGCATTAGCTCCCTCAGGTTAATCTGGGCTACTCTAAGTTAGGCTACAAATTTCAGTCCGCAATCGAGAGGTTTCCGCTCGCATGGAGATGAATGAGCCCGCAAAGATCATTATGCGGACCGCGCCGCCTCGCTATTTCCATCTCTTATGGGACGAGGATTTGGATGAGTTGCACGATGTGCTGATCGCGGTTCGCGATCGGCGCGCCGAGGTGGTCAGCATCTGGTACGATTTGTATCAACTCCATTTTGGTGATCGGCGAGCCCTGTCGGAGGCTGAGTTTAGGAACATTTTCGAACCTGCGTTGCTGCGCAACCAGGAATGTCTTCTGCACAAGGACATGGATGGCTATGCGCGCGCGATCCTGAAACTCGGCGAGGAATTGACTGAGCATCACGTGCCGCTGCAGGAAATCATCGCGTCCCTGCATCTGTTCGAAGAAGCCGCGCAAGCGGTTTTTCCGCAGGAGCCTCCGCCCTCGACTGACGTCTACAACAAATTCGACAAGCTGAGTCACATCCGGATCATTTTGCTGGTCGATGCCTACTCGCGATCGCAGTGGGCAGCGGCGGCGACGCGTATCCACGCGCTGGAGCTGGAGGCGAAGTATCTTCCTCCCGAAGAGCGGACCCGCTTCCACGGCCTGGTCGGGCGGAGCCCTGCGATGCGCGATCTTTACCGGCGTATTGAGGCGGTAGGGCGCGCCCGCGCGATCGCCCTGGTGGTTGGTGAAAGCGGCACCGGGAAGGAACTGGTAGCGCGCGCGGTTCACGAATGCGGCCCGACTCCAAATGCGCCCTTCGTGCCGCTCAACTGCGCCGCACTGCCGAAGGAACTCATCGAGAGCGAGTTGTTCGGCTACAAGCGTGGCGCCTTTAGCGGCGCCACCGCGGAGTATCTCGGCCTGTTCCGGACCGCCGATGGCGGCACCTTGTTCCTGGACGAGATCACCGAAATGAACGTGGACACACAAAGCAAGCTGCTACGCGCGATCCAGGAGCGCAAGGTGCGCCCGGTCGGCTCGAGCAACGAGGTCGCGGTGGATGTACGAGTGATCGCGTCCAGCAATCGCGACCCCGAAGCCGCTCTGCGAGAGCACCAGTTGCGCGAGGATCTCTACTATCGTTTACAGGCGAGCATCCTGCAGGTGCCACCGCTCCGCGATCGCGCCGACGACATTCCGTTGTTGGTCGAGTACTTCATCGACTTGTTCAACCAGAAGGGGATCCGCCCCACGGCGGTCGCCGGTATCGAGGACAACGCCCTGCGAGCACTGCGCGAATATCGATGGCCCGGGAACGTACGCGAGCTCTCTAACGCGATCGAAGGCGCGTTCATCTTCGGACGCACGCCGATGATCGAGCTCGCCGATCTGTCTCCCGCGATCAGCGGCAAACGTGAACCGAGCGCGCAGGCAGCGCCGAATGTTACGATAGGCACGTTCGCGGAAGCCGAGCGCGACATCATTGCGCGGGCAATCGAGATGGCGGGTGGGAATAAGGTGCACGCGGCGCGCACGCTCAAGATTTCGCGCAAGCGGCTGTACGCCAAGATCGAAAAATACGGTCT
>JBGPMZ010000334.1:0-4195 GCA_041487255.1 Binataceae bacterium (SeqCode)
AGCGGCCCGTGATCGGTCTCGAGGTTCTCGCACACGCCCGGATGCACGCACGAGAGGCGCCGGCACTTGGACTCGATCTCGTCGGTCTTGCAGCGCATCTTGTACATGTTCGCCGTCGGACCGCCGAGATCCGAGACCACGCCGCGAAAGTCGTCCATGCGATCATTGCCAACCGGCTCTATATCCTCCCTCACGAGGAGAGCCGCGAATTTATCCGCCGTCGTTTCGAGCGCATCGATCGCACTTTCGATGAACAGCGATCGAAGTGATCGGCCGCGCTATTCGAAGTTCAGCCCGAGCTGCGGATTCTGCACCTGGCCGCCGCATGCGCGCGCTAGTTGAGGCTTCACTTCCTCGGCGAAGTACTGCATCTGATCCTCGACCTCCGCACCGCTGAAACCGCCGGTCTCGAACCAGGTGTTGAAGGCGAAGTCCTCGTAGCCGCAACTCTCCTTAATCCGCATGATCGCCGCGGTCACTTCCGATGCGGTTCCGAAGATCGCGATCTCCTTCTTGAGCAGCGTGTTCGCATCGACTTTTTTGTCCAGCGCGAGTTTTTCCTCGTCGGCCTCGGCGAGCACCGCCGCGAACCCGAACGGCCCGTAGTAATCCCACTGCAGCTCGAGGCCTTCGCGGAAGCGTCTCAACTCACGTTCGCGATCCATGCCGGGAAGCAGCAAGTGGATGTAACGGCCGGTCAGCACGCCGCGACGCTTCTCGGAGTCCCATCCAAATTTGAGCTTTCCGCGATTGAGACGATCCGGCCATCCGGCTTTTTCGGAAGTCTCGTAGTAGAAATCCAGATTCTTCTTCAAACGCGAGTTCGGCTCGACGATGAAATATCCGTTGATGCCGCGCTCCGCTGCCCATCTGATCGAGCGCTCCGTCGTGAGCGGTTCCCACATCTGCGGATGCGGCCGCTGCAGAGGCTGCGGAAATACCTGGAGTTCCTTCAGCACCGTCGACGACTGCATGACCGGGTTCGGCCCGCCGTAGGGATCCACGCTGCCGATTTGCAACACATCCTCGAGCTTGCGACCCGCAGTACCGGTCGAGAAATACGCGATGGTCTGCTGATGGTTCCAGCGCGTGAACACCGGCGGAATCGTGAAGAACTGCCCATGATGCGAGAACGACGGTTGCGTCCAGCACTTCATGATAATTTCGTACGCTTCCTGGTAGTACGCGCGATTGCGTTCCTGATCCTGAATCGTCGCGAACGGCCAGCCGAAGACCTCGGCCTCGCGCGGTTGGTAGCCACGCCCGATTCCGAACTCGAGACGCCCGCCACTCAGCACATCGAGCATCGCGGCCTGCTCCGCGATCCGCACCGGATGCCACCAGGTCACAATGTTCGCGGCCTGGCCGAGGCGAATCTGCTTGGTGCGCGCGGCGATCGCAGTTTCCGCCAGGAGCGGATTGGGGCTGAACTCCGCGCCCTCGGGCTGGAAATGATGCTCGGTCATGAAGAAATAGTTGAAGCCGAGTTTGTCGGCGAGAATGCCCTGGCGAATCTGGCTCACCAGGGTGCGCTGACTCGATTCGTGGACCTCGGCGAGGTTGCCGTCGTTGACGCATACGCCGTTGGGAGTTCTGAGGACCGGAAGATCGCTCGCGCCGTTATGAAATACACCAATTTCGATCATGACTGCCTCCGTGCAATTCTCGTCGCGTCGGCCTCGCTCGCCGATATCCGTTCTATCGTTTCTCGCGGACCTTCGCTTCCTCACGCGCGCGCAATTCGCGCCGCATGATCTTGCCGGTCACCGTCGAGGGGAACTCGTCCATGAACTCGATTTCACGCGGCGCCTCATGCGCGGCGAGCCGCGTTTTCACGTGTATCTGGATTTCCTTGATCATCTCGTCCGATGGTTTGAACCCCGGCAGCAACTTCACGAATGCTTTAATCGCCTGCCCGCGTTGCGGATCTGGCACTCCGATCACGGCGCATGATGCGACCGATTTATACTCCATGATCTTCGCTTCGATTTCTGAAGGACCGATGCGATACCCGGAGCTCTTGATGACATCGTCGTTGCGCCCCGCGAAGTAAACGTAACCCTCGTCGTCCAGGTGGCCGAGGTCGCCGGTCATGCACCATTCGCCCTTGAACTTGTCATTCATCGCGGCCGGATTCTTCCAGTACTCGCGCATCACGACCGGGGAGTCGCGCCGAATCGCAATCTCGCCACTCTCGCCGGTTTTCAGCGGCACGCCATCGGGCGAGACGATTGCGACGTCGTGACCAGGGTATGGTTTGCCCAGCGGCTCGAGGCGCGCCTTCTCCACCGCGCTGCAGGTGCCGATGAAGTAGTTCGCTTCGGTCTGGCCGAAGCCCTGGTTGAACTCGACCTGCAACTCCTCGGCGACCCACTTCGCGAGCTGCGGACTTACAGGCTCGGCGCCGCTCACGATGCATCGCAACTTCAGCTGCTGGTACTTCTCGCGCGGCTGCTTCACTTCGCGCAGCACCTTGAGCGCCGTCGGCGGATACAGGCCGACCGTGGCGCCGTGCTTCTCCAACAGCCGGAACGCGACGTCCGGATCGAAGCGCGCCTTGCTGCGATACGCGAGCACGGGAATTCCGTAGGGCCAAATCGCGAGCAGACCGTCGAGCAGGCCGCCCGCCCACGCCCAATCGGCGGGACTGTAGTAGAGGTCGCCGTCGCGAAGATAGTTATATGAGTAGTCGATGCCGTTGTGGCCGAGCACGTAGCGCGCGACGTGCAGCACGCCCTTGGGATTGCCGGTGGTGCCCGAGGTGTACATCAGCAGCACCGGATCCTCGGCACGCGATTTTTCCATGGTGAAGGACGACGCGCCCTTGCTCATCAGATCGTCGAAGCTGAGCCCGCCCTTCGCGCCGTCGGTGACGATGACGTGCTTGAAGTTCGGCAGGCTCTTGCGATCGACCGCATCCATCTTCCCGACCGTCTCGGGCTCCATCAGGATCGCCTTCGCAGAACTGTTCTCGAGGCGGTACTGAATCGCATCGGGTCCGAAGAGTTTCGAGATCGGCAGCGCGATCGCTCCGAGGCGATACAGCGCCATGTGCGCGATAGCGGTCTCGGGACGCTGCGGCGTATGCACCGCGACCACGTCGCCGCGATTGATGCCGATTCCTCGCAGCGCGTTAGCGAACCGATTCGAGGCCTCGATCATCTGAGCGAAGGTGTAGCGCGCGCTGTGGCCTTCGTCGTCTTCGTAAATCAGCGCGACCTTGTCGCGCAGCTCGGTGTGCCGATCGAGGCAGTCGATCACGACATTGTAGTCGGCCGGCACGTTCCACTGATGCTTCGCGCGAAGTTCCGCGAACGACTTCGCGCCGCGCACCGTATGCTCCTTAAGTCCAATCATTTTCAAAACTCTGCGATGGTCGAAAACTCTGCGCTAGTGAGAATGCTTCGGTTTATGCGCGGCGGCTGTCTTCTTCGGCGGCTGACCCAAAGCGCCCTGACGGTCCTTGCGGGCCGCCATCTTGTCGTCGAACTCCGAACCGCGGCCGACCTTATGCGCGGCGAGCCGGGTCGCCGAGTAGTCGTCCATCCCGCATAAGCGCGCGATATTCGGCAGCTGTAGACTAGCGACGTCGACCTCGCGAGCGGCCGCGCGCTCCGATGCGGTCGCGATCGGTGCGCCTCCGTGAATGGCGAAGGTCGAAATGACCCGCGCGGATTTCGCGCCGCAACTCGGGCAGCGCGGTCGCCTGGTCGCGGCGCCAGCCGACGCCAAGACCTCGAAGAAGTGACCGTCGCCGCATCGCCATTCGTATATCGGCATCGCCCTACTCGACCTTGTGCGGATGTTCCTTCCAGTCCTGCGGATCGTGAGTGATCCACATCGTCGCGTCGTGCATGTCGCGGATCGCCTTGATGCGCTTGATCGAAATCACCGACTGAATCGGGTCGGTATCGAGCGGCATGGTTGCTTCGGGACCCACAGCCGCGCGGACGTGGACCGTATCGCCGGTGAGCAGAAACTTGCGGCTCGGCAGGTTCACCAGCAGCGAGCACTCGCCGGGCGTGTGTCCGGGCGTGAGAAGGAACTTGAGACTTCCGTCGCCGAAGAGATCGAAATCCTGATCGAGCTCAAGCCAGTCATAACCGCGGGTCGGAATGTAATCGTTCAGGATGAACGCCCAACGCTTGTCGGGCTCAGGCCAGTAGGCGTAGCGGATTTCGTTTTTACCGGCGAG
>JBGPMZ010000335.1:0-4195 GCA_041487255.1 Binataceae bacterium (SeqCode)
CGGCGGGTTGACCAAGCAATACCACGTCGATGTCGATCCGCAGAAACTCGCCTACTACTCGATTCCCCTTGCGACGCTGATTGGCTCGATCGCCAACGCCAACAGCAACGCGGGCGGGAACTACCTGAGCGTCGGCGAACAGGCCTTCAATGTCCGCGGCATCGGGTTCATCCATTCGCTCGACGACATCCGCAACGTCGTCCTTCAGACCACCAACTCGACGCCGATTCGCATCTCCAACGTTGCCAACGTCGACATCGGATACTCGCCGCGCCTCGGCGCCGTCGGGATGAACAATCAGGACGAGGTGGTGAGCGGAATCGTCCTGATGCGCAAGTACGGCAACACGCTCAAGACGCTCAAGGGCGTGGAGGCGAAGGTCAACGATCTGAACCATTCGGGCATTCTGCCCGCGGGATACAAGGTCGTTCCGTATTACAATCGCACGACCCTGGTCGACAGCACGTTGCACACCGTGCTGGAGAACCTGACCATCGGCATGGCGCTGGTGTTCCTGGTTCTGATCTTCTTCCTGGGCAATCTGCGCGCGGCGCTGATCGCGGCGATCAACATCCCGCTGGCGCTATGCGGCGCGTTCACCTTGATGCACTTCCAGGGCACGCCGGCCAACCTGATCTCGCTCGGCGCGATCGATTTCGGAATCATCATCGATACGACGGTCATCGTGATGGAAAATATCCATCGCGGGCTGACGGCGCGCGATACCCCGCATGCGCCAGTTCATCTGAAGATCCTGCACGCCGCGCAGGAAGTCGGCGGCCCGATGTTCTTCTCGACGATCATCTTCGTGATCGCGTTCCTGCCGCTGTTTACGATGCGCGGAGTCGAAGGCGCGCTCTTCTCGCCGATGTCGCGCACCTATGCGTATGCGCTCGGCACCGGAATCATCCTCGCGATCGCGCTGACTCCGGTGCTGAGTTCGTATCTGTTCGCGGGCGGACTGCATGAAGCTCACAACGTCGTGTGGGAGTACATCCGGCGCTTCTATCATGGCCTCTTCGTTCGCGTGTTGGCCTGGCCCCGCGTAACGCTCGCGGCGGCGGGCATTTTGATTATCGGGGTCCTGTCGTTGTTTCCGTCGCTCGGCGGACAGTTTCTGCCGAAACTGGAGGAAGGAAACATCTGGGTCATCGGAACGATGCCGTTGACTATTTCCTTCGAGCACGGAGCGGCATTGGCGTCCCGGATGCGCCGCGCTTTTCTGTCGTTTCCTGAGGTCAAGACGGCAGTGTCGCAAATGGGCCGGCCCGACAACGGCACTGAGACCACCGGATTCTTCGGAATTGAGCTCGATATCGAGCTGAAACCTTCCGAGAAGTGGCCGCGAGGGATGACCAAGGACGCCCTGATTGCGCGGATGGATGAGAAAGTCCGCCGCGAGATTCCGGGCGTCAATGTCGACTTTCAACAGAACATTGAAGCCAATGTTAACGAAGCGCTGTCCGGAGTTAAGGGCACCAACTCAGTTAAAGTATTCGGTCCCGACCTCGACAGCGACGAGAGTCTCGCCAATCGCATCAAGGCCTTGTTGGACACCGTGCCGGGAGTGGTGGATACGGCGGCGTACCGCACGCTCGGCCAACCTAACGTGATGATCGTTCCGGACCGTCAGGCGTGCTCACGTTATGGCCTCGCAATCGCCGACGTCGCCGCGGTAGTGCAGGCGGCGATCGGCGGCCAGGCCGTTACCCAGGTGTTGGAGGGCGATCGCCGCTTCGATTTGGTGGTGAGATTTCAACCGCAATACCGTCAGAGCCTCGAGGCGCTGCGTAATATTCGCGTGACGATCCCCAGCGGCGGACAAATACCGCTGGCGCAGATAGCCGACATCCGCACCGCTACCGGAGCCTCCTTCATTTACCGGGAAGACACCGAGCGTTACGTCCCGGTCCGGTTCGCGGTTCGCGGCCGCGACCTCGCCAGTGCAGTGACCGACGCCAAAGCCAAGGTGGCCCGCGAGATCAAGCTGCCCGAAGGAGTGCATCTCGAATGGGTCGGTGAATACGGCGAGCTGCAAGCGGCCAACCGGCGCTTGATGATCGTGGTGCCGTTCGCCCTCCTGCTCATCGCGGGCGTGCTTTACGCCGCGACCACCTCGCTCATCGATACGTTCATAATCCTCGCCCGGATTCCGGTCGCGTGCCTGGGAGGCATCCTGGGACTCTTCCTCACCGGGACGCCGTTCAGCATATCCGCGGCGGTAGGGTTCATTTCGATTTTCGGCATCGCGACCATGGACGGCATTTTGCTGAGCTTCTACATCCGCAAGCTCTGGGATGAGGGACATCGATTTCTCGACGCCATCATCATCGGTTCGGATCGACGTCTTAGGGCGGGCATGATGACGGATCTGGTTGCCGCGCTCGGTCTGCTGCCGATGGCGCTCTCGACCCGCATCGGAGCGCAGACGCAGCGTCCGCTCGCGATCGTCGTCATCGGCGGCGCGCTCGCCATCATGATTCTCACGCGCATTTTGCAGCCGGTGCTGATCTACCTATGTCATCGCAAGCTGCGGCTGGCCGATCAGCAAAATCCTCCGACGCCGCCCGGTGGACCCAACCCGTCGACGCTGCCGATGCCGCCGGGCGGTCGGCTATCGCCCGCGAATCCCTTCCCGACCTAGTCGCGCCGCGCTCGCCCGCATCGTAGCAACCGTGGTAAACGGGCGCTGGAGGGTCAGCTCATGGAGTTCACTACTTTGGCCTCAGGTTTCGGATTGCTCGAGGCGCCGCGCGTCGATGAGCAGGATCGTCTCTACTTCAGCGACGTGCCCAACGGCGGAGTCTATCGTCTCAGTCCCAACGGCAAAGTCGACACTATCGTGCCCAAGCGTAAGGGCGTCGGCGGCATGATGTTCAACGAAAGTGGCGGTATCGTCATGACCGGGCGCGGTTTGATCCTTTTCGATGAGAAGACCGGCAATAGCCGCGGCATTTTCACCGAATGGGAAGGCAAGCCGTGCAGCTTCAATGACCTCACGACCAACGACAACGGCAGCGTCTATACCGGGCAGATCAACTTCGACCCATTGAGCAACAACAAGCCGATACCCGGCAGCCTCTTTCGCATCGATCCGCCGGGGCGCGTGACCAAACTATGGGATGGTATCGAGGTGACCAACGGACTCGGCCTCAGTCCCGATCGCAAGCATCTCTACCACTGCGATTCGCCGACCGGCGCGGTCTGGGCCTACGACGTCACCGCCGATGGCGGTGTCAAGGACAGACGCAAATTTGCGACGATGCCGCAAGGCTGGCCCGATGGCATGGCGGTGGATGTCGAGGGCGGACTCTGGGTCGCAGCGGTTCGCGCCGGCGAGGTGGTGCACTTCGGTAAGGACGCGACGATCAAGAAGCGCATCAAGGTGCCCTCGACGATGGTGACGAGCCTGGTCTTCGGCGGCCGCGACATGCAGGACCTCTACCTCGTCACGGCGGACAATACTGATGATGCGGACAAGAAGGGGACGGTGTTCAAGACTCGCGCCGATGTACCGGGCCTGCGCGTGCCCAAGGCGAAGTTCTGAGAGAATTCGGTAGTGGGCGGTTTTGAGAGTTTGAGACCATGAGTGCTAAAAGCGCAGTGCCGTGCGCGACATAAATCCGATCCTTCTGAGTGGGCTGATCGGCGCAACTCTGGCTGCGTGTGCGGCGCTGGCATCCCAGTTTCTCGCACACTACCTAGCGGACAAGCGCGAACGGAAGAGGTTTCAGATACAATCATTTGAACGGTTCCGCCGCGAATTTACCGAAGATCAGAATCTGAAACGGATTAGCGCCCAGGAAGAGGACCTTACCGACGATGAGATAGATGACTACGTCGGTTTCTTCGAGGAAATCGGGATCTATTTTTCCCGTGATTTGGTAGATATCGAGCTGGTGGATGAAATACTTGGGAACTACATCACCGAAGCTTGGGAAGATGAGGCGATTAGAAAATCAATTTTCGCTAGCAGGGGCGGCGAGGATGACTCGACTTACTTTAAGTACTTTGAGACACTAGCTCGGCATCTGCTCCAGTTAAAGGAAAAAAGAAAGGGACATTGATATATGAGCTCGCTGAATCGAGATCGAGAACGGCGTGGCGGACGCCACACGTTGAAACGCAAAGGGCCTCGCCGATTCGCTTGACCTCTGCAACGGGCATACGAGCACAAATAGATCGTATGCCTATC
>JBGPMZ010000336.1:0-4178 GCA_041487255.1 Binataceae bacterium (SeqCode)
CAATCCGACCAAACCGGTGATGAAGGATTCCTTGACCAGCACGAACAGGACGTTGCCCGAAATGAGAGAGCTGACCGCACCAATCGCCAGGAATGTCAGAACGATCGCGCCGATCAGATCGAGACCGCGGGTCCTGACGAACTTCAAAATGATGTTGGCTGCGGGAAAGACCGCGCCGACGGTCAACGCAGGCACGTCGGCCACGCCATGGCGCGAGAGGATCTGATACCCGATCGCAGGCAGAGCGCCATCGACGATCAGATCCGGGAGCATCGCGCGCAAGTTGGGCGTTCCCAACGTGCGCGGGCGGGAGGTTCTCGGCCATCGCGTGGACTCAAGAAGGAAGGGGCGGCCGAAGCCGCCCATTCCCGCATCACTTACTTCATCAACCCTTCGGCCTTCAGCGTCTCCTGCACTTTGGGGCGCGCGCCGACGCGTCCCATGTAGGCGGCGAGGTTCGGGTACGGCTTCAGATCCATTTTCACGAAGTTGGTCCAGTTCACGATCGTGAATGCATACGCATCGGCGACGGTGAATTTGTCGCCCATCAGGTACTGGCGATTCGCGAGCTGATCATTCAGATACGCGAGCTTCTTGGCGATGATGCCCTTCTGTGTCTCCTTGACTGCATCAGGGGTCGCGGGATTGAACAGCGGGCCGAAGTTCTTGTGGAGTTCGGTGCCGATGAAGTTGAGGCACTCCTGGAGCCGGTAGCGATCGATGCTGCCGTTGGTCGGTGCGAGTCCGCTCGCCGGCTTCTGATCCGCGAGATACTGAACGATCGCGGGGCCCTCGGTGAGAACGCTGCCGTCATCGAGGCGCAGCGTTGGGACATAGCCCTTGGGATTGATAGCCATGAAATCCTCGCCGGATTCGGTCTGGTGCTTGGCGAGGTCGACTTTTACGAGTTCGACCGGAATGCCGGCTTCCGTGGCAACGATGTGCGGCGAAAGCGAACAGGCGCCTGGTGAGTAATAGAGTTTCATCAAATCCTCCGTGCGGATGGGACCGTCAGGACGGTCGCGTGAATCTTGGGGTAGGCTGGGGACTGTAACATTTCCGCTTGGAGGCCTGCCACCTCAGCACGAAAGACCGTTGGGACCCTGTTCACTTCACCTAAAATGACTGCTAAGTAAGGGCGAGTCCGATGGTCGGGGCGACCGGCGGACATCATCGTAAGTAAGAATCATCGTTAAGATTGCCTGAATAACAAACTTTCGACTATAAGCTAGGCTTTACGAGGCGTGGCCGTCCACGTGCTCTGGAGTAACGAAGTTGGCCAGAAAGAAAATCGCATTCATCGGGGCCGGAAATGTCGGCGCGACCTGTGCCCATCTATGCTTCCTGCGTTCGCTCGGCGACATCATCCTGTACGACATCATCGACGGCCTGCCGCAGGGCAAGGCGCTCGACCTGCTCGAATCGGCGCCCGTCCTCAATGTCGACGTGAACGTCACCGGCGCCACCGACATCCGCGCGATCGAGGGCGCCGACTGCATCGTGGTGACCTCGGGGTCGCCGCGCAAACCCGGAATGAGCCGCGACGATCTGCTGAAGATCAACGCCGGCGTCATGAGCATCGTCGGCAAGGCAATCAAGGAACACGCTCCAAATGCCTTCGTGATCGCGGTCACCAATCCGCTCGATGCGATGGTGACGCAGCTCAAGCGCGTGACCGGCTCGGCGAAGAATCTCATCGTGGGACAGGCGGGCGTGCTCGATTCGGCGCGCTATCGGACCTTCCTCGCTATGGAGCTGAAGGTGTCCGTCCAGAGCATCGAGGCGATGGTGCTCGGCGGGCATGGCGACGACATGGTGCCGGTGCGCAGCTACACCCGCGTGGGCGGAGTGCCGGTCGAGAAGTACATCAATGCCGAGCGGCTCGAGGAAATCGAGAAGCGCACGCGCAACGGCGGCGCCGAAATCGTCAACCTGATGAAGACCTCGTCGTACTATGCGGCGGGGACGGCCGTTTACCAGATGGTCGAGGCCTTCATCCTCGATCGCAAGCAAGTGCTCCCGTGCGCCGCGTACCTCGAAGGCGAGTACGGCGTGAAGGGGCTGTTCGCCGGAGTGCCGGTGGTGATTGGCGCGGGCGGCGTCGAGCGCATCATCGAGATCGCGCTGACTGATGCGGAAAGGAAAGCCTTCGACAGCTCGGTCGCGCATGTGCGCGAGCTGGTCGATGCGATGGACAAAGTTCTCGCGGCTTAGGGATCCACCTAGAGATCCGGGGATCGGAAATCATGGCTGAAGAAGCGGTAGCAATGGGTTCGGCGTCGCGGCTGAGCGCGGCGGACCAGCGCCATTGGATTCTGCGGCGACTCCATTCGCTGACCGGACTCGTGCCGATTGGAGCATTCCTGTTTTTTCACATCTTCGAAAATTCATATGTGACGCATGGCGCCGAGGCCTGGTGGAAGGAGAGCGAGTTCACTCGCGCGCTGCCGTTCCAGGTGATCGTCGAAGCTATCCTGCTATGGATTCCGATCAGCTATCACGCGGTTTACGGCATCGTCATCACGATGACCGCGCAGCCGAATGTCGATGCATATGCAATGGAGCGCAACCTTCAATACACGCTGCAGCGCATCACCGGTATCCTCGCGCTGGCATTCATCCTGTTTCATTTTTTCACCACGCGCGGATGGTTCTATTTAAGCGGCGTCGAAACCAACTATGCGCGCATGCACGACTTCATGATGAATCCTGTCTACCTGGTCGCCTACATCATCGGGACGCTGGCGTGCCTGTATCATCTGACTAACGGAATTTTCACCTTCTGCATCACCTGGGGGATCACGGTGGGGCCGCGCGCGCAGACCATGGTCAATCGCGCATGCGTCGCGTTGTTCCTCGCCTTCTCGGTGATGGCGGTGGTGACGCTGATCTCGTTTAGGGCTCCTGCGTAGGAGAATTCAAAGATGCCTGGACATCACATCATCGTTGGCGGCGGCCTCGCGGGATTGACGACCGCGATGAAGCTGGCTGAGCAAGGCGAGAAGGTCGACCTCTTTTCGATCGTGCCGGTCAAGCGATCGCATTCGGTGTGCGCGCAGGGCGGCATCAACGGCGCCGTCAACACCAAGGGCGAGGGCGACTCGCCGGCGATCCATTTCGACGACACCATCTATGGCGGCGACTTCCTCGCCAATCAACCGCCCGTGCAGGCCATGTGCGAGGCCGGTCCCGGGATCGTCTTCCTGCTCGATCGCATGGGCGTGATGTTCAATCGCACCCCCGAGGGGCTGCTGGATTTCCGCCGCTTCGGCGGCACCAAGCATCATCGCACCGCGTTCGCGGGAGCGACCACCGGCCAGCAGCTTCTATACGCGCTGGACGAGCAGGTCCGCCGCTACGAGGTCGCGGGACTGGTCCGCAAATTCGAAGGATGGGAGATGACCAGCCTCGTGCTCGACGAGTCGGGCGAGTGCAAAGGCATCTGCGCGATCGATAACCGCTCGCTGGAGCTGCGCGCATTCCCCGGCGATACCACGATGGTTGCGACGGGCGGCCCCGGCCTCGTCTATGGGCGCTCGACGCAGTCGCTGGTCAATACCGGCTCGGCCAGTAGCGCGTGCTATCAGGCGGGCGCGACCTACTCGAATGGCGAATGCATCCAGGTGCATCCCACCGCGGTGCCGGGCGAGGACAAGAATCGGCTCATCTCGGAATCGATTCGTGGCGAAGGCGGCCGCGTCTGGACCTATCGGGATGGCAAGCCGTGGTACTTCCTCGAGGAGATGTATCCGGCCTACGGCAACCTGGTGCCGCGCGATATCGCCACCCGCGCGATTCACAAAATCGTCTACGAGATGGGCCTTGGGGTCGACGGCCAGCCGTTGGTCTATCTCGATGTCAGCCACATCGATCCGGCGATCCTCAACGCGAAAGTCTCAGGGGTGCTGGAAATCTACGAGAAGTTCGTCGGCCAGGATCCGCGCAAGGTGCCGATGAAGATTTTCCCCTCGATGCACTACTCGATGGGCGGTCTGTGGGTCGATTACAACCAGCAGACCAACATCAAGGGGCTGTTCGCGGGCGGCGAGGGCGACTACCAGTATCACGGCGCGAACCGTCTCGGCGCGAACTCGCTGCTGTCATGCATCTACGCGGGCATGGTCGCGGCGCCGGTGATGGCCGACTACGCCAAGACGCATCAAGCGCCGGCTGACTCG
>JBGPMZ010000337.1:0-4177 GCA_041487255.1 Binataceae bacterium (SeqCode)
GAAGACCCGCTCCGCGAGTTCCTGCGTTCCTTCGAGCAGCGAGGTGCCTCCAACCAGCACCAGTCCCGATGCGAGGCTGTCGGCAACTCCCGATCGCATCAGCTCCCGTTGCGCCATCGCAAATATCTCTTCCATGCGCGGCTCAAGGATCTCCGCGAGGATACGGCGCGCGATGATGCGCGGCTCGCGTCCGCCAACTCCCGGCACCTGGACCGTCTCGTCGCGGCGCACCACCAGGCTGGTGGCGACGCCGTAATCGATCTTGAGCTTCTCGGCATCGGCAGCCGGGGTGCGGAGCCCCGCCGCTACATCATTGGTGAGATGATTGCCGCCGATCGGCAGCACCGCGGTATGCATCACCGCGCCGCCATGGAACACGATGATATCGGTGGTGCCGCCGCCGATATCGAGCAACGCGACTCCCAGTTCGCGCTCCTCTGGAAACAGCGCGGCGTCGGCCGACGCGAGCGGCTCGAACACCAGCTCCGACGGCGTCACCCCCGCGCGCTCGCAGCATTTGGTGAGGTTCGCGCCATAGCTTTGCGCGGCGGTAACGATGTGGATTCGCGCCTCCAGGCGCACCCCCGCCATCCCGATTGGATCGCGCACCCCTTCCTGATCATCCACCGCGAACTGCTGCGGCAGGATGTGCAGTACCTGGCGATCGAGCGGGATCGCGACGGCGCGCGCGGCGTCGATTACGCGATCGACATCACGCTGCCCAACTTCGCCGCCGCGCACGGCGACAATTCCATGACTATTGAGGCCGCGGATGTGCGCGCCCGCCACTCCGACGGCAACCGAACCGATCCTGATTCCCGAACTGCGCTCGGCTTCTTCGACCGCGGCGCGAATCGCTTCGACGGTAGCCTCGATATTGACGACCACGCCCTTGCGCAGTCCGGTGCAGGGCGCGACGCCGTAGCCGAGCACGGCGATTTCGTTCTCGACCGGAACCTCGGCGACGATTGCGCAGATCTTGCTGGTGCCGACGTCGAGTCCTGCGAGCATATTCCTCATCGCACGATCGCCCCACCCTCTGCGATGCTGACGCGCGCAGGTTCCGCGGGGTTGTTTTGCGCGATCATCGATCGCCGCTTGTCCAGCTTCGGCAAGTCCGTTTTGAGGCGCACCACCGCCATTCCCGGCGTCGTCATGTCGAGCATCGCGATCAGCCGCTCGCGTCCTTGCCATTGCCTGAGGACCTCGAGCGCGCGCGGAAGTTCGATCGCCTGCTGATCCAAATCAACCACCAGCGCCAGCCGCTCGCGATCGAGGTAGAAAGAAGCGGTGCCGTCGCGGTCGATGCGCATCTCGGAAATCAGACTCGACATCTGTGCTTCCGCGCGCACCAGGCTCGCGGCGCCGGTGAGAAGGTCCGGCGCCTTCGCGCTCTCGACGCCGGCGCCACTCATGATTGGAAGATTGGGCTGCTGCGACGGTGAGACCGGGCCGCGAATTTCGCCGCGCGCGAGCAGCACATAAAATCCGTCGCGCCGCTCAACGATCGCAATCGGGTCGTCGGCTTCGTGCTTGAGCGAGGCCTCGGTTGGACTCGTCACTGCGGGTTGGGAGGGAGCGTGCCTCCACTTCAGGAGCGCCTCGATCGGCGCGATGCTCTGATCGAAGGTGTCCCCGGCATGGCGAAACGGAGCGAGCCTTGCAAGCGTGCGATCGGTCCATGTTGCGAAAAGATTTTTCGCGCGCAGTGCGACGCGGCGGCCGGCCTCGCTGAACCCGGTCATCACGCCGAGCACGAAAAAAGCGCATAGGAGGACGCCCGCCAATCGCGGGCTCCAACCCGATGCGCTTTCGCTGGTCTTTTTCCTCGCCGCCACCACCGCCACCTCGATCACCCATCATCCGCACCGGCGCCGTTATGGCCGTCGATGCGACCACCGCACCTCAGTTCACAATTATGTTCTTCACTCCGTGTTTATCAACACGTGTGCGCCGAGCGTCTTCACCACTCTCCTACCAGCTTCACTTCGGGTTCCAAAAGAACCCCGCTACTCTCGCGAACTTTCGCGCGCGCCATCTCGATCAGGGAGTGTACCTCATCGGCGCGCGCACCCCCGAGATTCACGATAAAGTTGGCGTGCTGCTCGGAGAACGCCGCGCCTCCGATGCGATGACCCTTCATTCCGGCGGCCTCGAGCAGTCGGCCCGCGAAGTTGCCCGGAGGATTCTTGAAGATCGATCCCGCGTTGGGAACTCCGCGCGGCTGCCGCGACACCCGCTTGGCGCGCACTTCCGTCACGCGCGCCCTCAACTTGTCGCGATCGCCATGATGCAATTCGAAATCGACCCGCGAGATCACGAAATGCGGAGGTAGATTGGTGCGGCGATACGCGAAGCCGACCTCCTCCGGCGTCAGCGCCTGCGCGTCGCCCTCCGCGGTAACGCCGTGAACACGAGTCACCACACGCGCGATCTCCCCACCGAACGCGCCGGCATTCATCACCAGGCCGCCGCCGACGGTACCGGGAATCCCTTCGCCGAATTCGAGACCCTCGAGTCCACGCACGACCACCGTTTCGACCAATTCGCCAAAATCGACGCCCGCGCCCGCGGTGACGCGCACATCATCGATGGAGATTTTGTTGAAGCCCTCGCCGAGCCGGATCACCAAGCCTCGAATCCCGCGATCGCTGACCAACAAGTTGGTGCCATGACCGAGGCAAAAAGTAGGCACCCGCGCGCGATGCGCTGCGGCCTTCGCGCGCATCAATTCGGCTTCGCTTTCGACGGTGACGAACAAATCCGCCGGGCCGCCGATTCGAAACGAAGTGAATTCCGCGAGTGACTGGTTCACTTTGAGCCGCTCCTGGAATTCCTCGCGCAGTTCATCTTCAAGCCTGCTCATGCGTTTTGCGCTCAACGCCAGATTCGCAAAGTTCCGCGAGCAATTGATCGCCGAGCGCGTAGATGTCGCCGGCGCCCAACGTCAGCACGACATCGCCAGGCACCGTCAGATCCGCCAGTTTGTACGCCGCACCCGCGACTCCGCCGATATATCTCACATTGAGATGACCGCGCTTCCGAATCGCCTCGTACAGTCGATGCGATGAGACGTCGGGAATGGCGTCTTCACCGGCCGGATAGATGTCCATCAGGCACAGCACGTCGGCGTCGTCGAACGCGCTCAGGAAACCGTCGAACAGATCGCGCATCCTCGTATATCGATGGGGCTGGAACACCGCGACGATGCGGCGCTTGAACGCACCGCGCGCCGCCGCAAGCGTCGCCTTCACCTCCTCGGGATGATGGGCGTAGTCATCGATCACGATGCGCCCGGCAGCCTCGCCCTTGATCTCGAAGCGGCGGCTGATTCCGGAAAACTTCGCGAGCGCTTTTGCCGCGACCTCGAAGGTAATTCCTAACTCGAGCGCGACCGCTATCGCGGCGAGCGAGTTCATCGCCACATGGACTCCCGGAGTCGGTATGGTGACGCTGCCGAGAAACTCGCCCTTGCGCACCATTTCGAAGCTGGTCGAAAGGCCGTCGATCAAGATCTTCTCGGCACGCAAGTCAGCGTCGGCCGCAACGCCATAAGTGACTACCGGCTTGCGAATCGAGGGGAGCAGCGCGCGCACGTTGACGCTGTCGATGCCGAGCACCGCCGCGCCATAAAACGGCACGTGATTGATGAAGCTCAGAAACGCGTCGCGCACGCGATCGATATTCCCGTAGTGATCGAGATGCTCGGCATCGATGTTGGTGACGATCGCAAGCGTCGGCACCAGCAGCAGGAACGAGGCATCGCTCTCGTCGGCCTCGGCCACCATGTAGTCGCCGCGCCCGAGCCGCACATTGCTGCCGCGCGAGCGCAGATTTCCGCCCACCGCGACAGTGGGATCGAGGCCCGCCTCCTCGAGGATGAGGCCGACCAGGCCGGTAGTCGTAGTCTTACCGTGGGTGCCGGCGACCGCGATACCAACGCGCGCCATCCGCAAAAGCTCGCCGAGCATTTCGGCGCGCGGAATCACCGGGATCTTCATTTCGCGTGCGCGCGCGACCTCGGGATTGGAGAATTTCACCGCGGAGGAAATCACCACCGCATCGAGCTCGGGTTTGATGTGCGTCGCATGATGGCCGGTATCGATCTCCGCGCCGAGCGATTTCAGGCGCGCAGTCACCGGGCCATCTTTCAGATCGCATCCGCTGACCGCGAAGC
>JBGPMZ010000338.1:0-4174 GCA_041487255.1 Binataceae bacterium (SeqCode)
CGAAGAGGAAGAGTTTCGGGGACACCAGCTCCGCCGTGTGTTGCTGGTGGGCGGCGATGATGTTGGCGATGCGCGTCCTGCCGGGGGTGACGGTGAGCACCCGGACATTGGGCAGGCCATAGCGCTTCGCATGCAAATCGTGGCGGTGCGTGTGGGCGTAGCCAACAAGCTTGCGGAGGTACGACGTTTTGCTCAAATCGCGGCGTGTTGTGGGCATGGTGCCGCGGTCGGCCTCGAGAAAAAAGAATTTGCGATTGCGACCCTCGCCGCGCTCGAGGTCGCGGATGCCGAAGATGCGATCCGGCGTGGGGTGCAACACGATCTCGCTCCCCTGCCACCGGAGCGCCACCGGCCACTGATAGGGTCGGCGGCTTTTGCGTGTCTCCTCGGGCGCTATGGTCGCGAGGATTTCGTCGAAATGGATGAGCTGAAGCGTGCCGCGGCGGCGGCACGCGATTTCGAGCGCAATCATGAAGTCGGTGATTTCGAGGGCATGGTCGATCTCGCCGCGCACGGCCGTCCGGGATTTTGCCGTCCAGTCAACCAACGCTCGGCGGAAGCCGAATTTGGCGGCGAGGAGATCGATGCCGCGGTTGCCGAGGCAGTAAACGATCGGGCGGGAGCCGCCGCCGGCCTTGTACGTGTCGACCTGCGACTTCGGGCGCGACAGGTGCCCGGAGTGGAAAAGGAATTGTAGCCGGCGCAGAACCTGCTGCTCGCTTGAGCCCGGAAACAGCGCCTCGATGAGTCGGGTGATGTGCTGGGAATGCACAAAGCGCTGTGCGGCGGCGATCTTGAGGATCTGCTCGTCGCGGTCGGTAATCTCGAAGCCCGGCAGAGCGCGCGGGCGGCGTACGAAACGCGGCAAGCGTTCGGTCGCGGATGGGGCTGCGGCGGTCGGCATCGCTCAATTATACCAATCGATTAACCCCATCCCTCGTTGCCGTCCTTGAGGGGTGGGGGCAATGAGCGCTGCACCCCGAGCGCCGGGCGGAGCGCCTGGGCGATACGCGCAAAGAGTTCCTGACGCCACGTGACGTAGTTGGCCTGCGCCTCGGCTATCGGTCGCAGGTAGGGCACCTCGGCGGCAAGCCGCGCCACAACCCGCGCGACGTGCGCGGTGAGGGGGCGGGCGTCGCGGACGCGCACGGTGGCGACGTGCGCGGCCGGCAGGCGGCCTATCTTGACGATCGCCTCTCCTCGGGGAAGTTCGGCGATGCGGACGCTCGCCTCGTGGAGCAGCTCGTCGAGCGAAAAGGATTGCGTCGGCATCACTTTGAGAACCGGCCGCAGGGTTTGACCGGCGCCCAAGGTGAACTGGGTGCTGCCCGTCCGGGTCGTGCTCCCGCCCTTGCTCCAGTTCTTGCTCTCGGTCGATCCGATGGTCTGCGCAAGCCCCTCGCTTACCGAGTAGCCGGTGGTCTGCGCGAAGCCGGCCGTGTGCGCCTCGCTCGTGCCCGTGGTCATCGATGTTGAGTGGGCTGAGCCATTCGTCGAGCCGCGGCTGTAGCTATCGCTGCTGCCCCTGGCGTTGGCGCGACCCCAGGAGCTTGCCGAACCCCCGGTGCTGGCTCTTCTGGTCGCCAGCGTCGCGCCGCCCACCGGGTTGCCTTTGATGTCATAAGCCTGGGCCTCGCTTCGCGAGCGCGTCATAGCGCCGGATGCGCTGCCGCCGCGCGAGGCGGTCTGGCCGCTGCTGCGGCTGTGGCTGTCACTCGCGCTCGTCGCTTGCGAGTAGGTATCGCCTTCGGTGAAGGCGCTGCTTTCGACCGTGGTGTCCGACTCTGTGATGGTCTCGCTCTCGCTGTACGTTTCGGTCGTGCTGCGGGTGGTGCTTTTGTGGTCGGCGGTTCCGCCACCTTGGCTCCAGTTGTCGCCATGGGCGAGCGCCGTACCCACCCCGACGCTGCCACTGAGGAGCCAGGCGGTTTCGTGGCCGACCACGACCGGCTTGTCGTAACGGGATTTTGCCCGCTGTACATCGAACTGCCCGCGAAACGCATGACGCGCGGCCAGGTCGGCATCGTCGGGCGCGAGCCCGCCGAAGATGATCTTGTTTGGGGCCGACATGATGGCGCCTTCGACGAACGGCCCCGCCTCTTTGAGCTGCGAAAAGATTTGATGGGCGACGATCGGATGGACCCGAAATTTGCGCGCTTCGGTGAAGAAACGCGCCATGTCCTCGGTCGCAAACCGGTGGCATTCGTCGATATAAAGGTAGGTCGGCGGCGCGTCCTCGGATCTGCCGTGGCAGGCGAGAAATATGTCGCTGATGATCAGGGTGCCGAGGAGCGTCGCCTGGTCCTCGGAGAGGATACCGTTGCCATGAGCGAGGTTGATGAACACCACCTCGCCCTCGTCCATCGCTCGGCGAAAATCGACAACGTCCTCGGGCTCGGAGAAAATCTGCTGTGTTCGGCGCGGCAGGAAAAATTCATTGAGGCGCCGCCGAGCGCCGCCGAGCTTTTGATCGCGCTCGGCTGGCTTGAGCTGGTCGATCGAGCGCCAGAAGTCGCGGACGGTAGCGTTCCTGCTGCGCATCGCGGCATAGGCCCGCAAGCCGCTGTCGTCGATGATAGCGAGCAGCTCTTTGGCCTCCAACAGCGTGAGGCCGAACTCACACAATGAATACGTGCAAATTTTCAAGGTCTCGCGGATCTGCGGCATGGAAGTCGGATCTTGGCCGCCCCACACGCCCCGGAGGATCGCGTTGGTGACCGCGTCGGCGATCACCGAGGGATCAACGCCGGGACGGCCCTTGAGCGGGTTGAGGAAGAACACGAAGTCGCTACTGGTTGCGTCGAGTAGTCTGATCGACCGAAGACGGTCAACCCGATGGGTTACGCACCAATCGAGCAGAGCGTTATACGAAGTGCCGTGCGGGTCGATGAATATGACGGACCGTGGCACGCCGCATAGTCCGAGAATATCCTGCCGGATCATATTCTCGATCGCCTTGCTCTTGCCGTGGTCGGGAAGCCCGACAATCTGCATCCCCTGCCGCCGACTTTCGGGAGATATGTGGATGTACTCTCCGGTGGCGGTCTGGCCGATGATCACTGAGCCCGGCGTCAACTCCCTTCGCCAGCTCGGATGCCGAGCGCGGTGGCGACGCTGGTGCGGGGTGATTAGCGCAAGGTCCTTCACGGGAGGTCGCTCGCGCCGCCTTGGCGGATTTCGGCTTCCGCACGCGCGAGTGCTTCCTTGATGTTGTCGACCTCGTCTTGTTCGTCGTCGGTGATATCGCGCCCCTCCGTCGCGGCACGATTGTAGATGGCATAGACGCGGCGATCGGCCTCAGCGCGATTGGCCCGCACCTCATCCTCTTCGGCGAGATGGCGACGGAGCGCCTCAGGGGTAAGGTCTTGGAAAGCTGGTTCGATAACGACCGGCTCGGGCTCCGGCTTTGGCTCTTCCGCGGGCTGCCGCGCTGGTGCTGGCTTGACCAACATGCCGTCAAGCTTCTGAATCTGTACCTCCCGCTTCAGCATCGCAATCTCGTGATCTTTCTCTTCCAGTTGTCGCCGTCGATCCGACTTCCGTTGTCGGTCGTGCAGCTCTTCGGCAGCTACCTCGGCGTCATGCATTGCGTGCCTTTGGCGTTTTTGAAGTTCAATTATTTCCGTTTCAATCCTGTGCGGGATAAGGAGAGCGCGTTCCTGCGCCTCGCGGAAAGCGACGCGTTGGTGCTCGTGCTGGGTGGCAGCCTGGAGAAATTTAGTTGCAATCTCCTGCTGCTTGATCGCTTCCCCGAGTGCGTTTGACACCTGGCGATTGTGAAGTCGTGTCGCTCGCGATGGATCAATCCAATGGAGATCATCTGTCGGTGGGGCAACGATGGCGTTTTGCGACGAGGGCACCGCAACCTGATTCGTGGGCAGCAGGTTCTCTGCGCCTGCGGCGGCTCCGACCGGGCGCCCTTCGATGCACGCCGCGTCGAGCGTAGGTGGCGGTGACCTGGTGACGGGTTTTTCGGAGGTGGCTTCCCTTGGGGTTCGAAAATTCTCCAAGAGGTCACTGAGATATACACCGCGGTCGGCAGCCATAATAAGCAAGTGAAGGGTGGCCACGCCCAGAAGCCATAGGCCGATTATAAAGATAAGAAGGTCGACCATTGTGGTCTCACGTCCTGTTCAAAAAAGCACACACGAAGTCGGACGAAAACGCTCACCCC
>JBGPMZ010000339.1:0-4164 GCA_041487255.1 Binataceae bacterium (SeqCode)
CGCACCACCTTTGCGACCGGCATGGCGGTTTACAATGCCGCGCAGGACGCGCTGCGCCAGTTGAAAGAACGCGCCGCGAAGACCTGGGAAAAGAAGCCCGAGGAAGTGGATTTCACTGACGGCAAATTCAGCGCGCCGGGCGATGGCATCAAGGCGATGAACGTCAAGGAGCTCGCCAAGCGCCTCGCGCGAACCGGCGGCCCCATCACCGGGCGTGCGCAGGTCAGCACCGGCGGCATCGGCGTCGGGCCCGCATTCGCCGCCCTCTGTGTCGACGTCGAAGTCGATCCGGACACCGGCAAGGTGCAAATCCTGCGATGCACGGTTGCGCAGGATGCCGGCAAGGCGATTCATCCGAGTTACGTCGAAGGCCAGATGCAGGGCGGGACCTCGCAGGGAATCGGATGGGCGCTCAACGAAGAATATTTCTACGACGCGAAGGGCACGCTGCGTAACAGCGGTCTGCTCGATTATCGGATGCCGACCTGCCTCGACTTGCCGATGATCGAAACGGTGATCGTCGAGATTCCCAACCCGATTCATCCGCTGGGTGTGCGCGGGGTCGGCGAGGTCTCGATCGTGCCGCCTCCCGCGGCGGTCGCCAACGCGATCTATCGCGCGACCGGCGTGCGGATGACCGAGCTGCCGATGTCGCCCCCTCGTTTGCTCAAGGCGATGCTGGAAAATCGTCGCGCGCACGATCTGCAGGCCGCGGCGGCCGACTGAATCACCCAATCGGAGCGGGGCCGATCGATACGATGCAAGTCGTCGCGAGATCGGCCCCTTCATTTTTTATGGCTACTGCAATTATTCCCGCTCTCATGCGAAAGATCACCGGCGGCCGTGACCGCGTCACAGTATCCGGCCGGAACATGCGCGAGGCGATCGCGGACCTCGATCGGCAGTTCCCGGGCATCGCCGATCAGCTAATGGAAGATGGCGACATCAAGGCGTCGATCGCGGTATCGATCGACGGCGAGATATGCGCGAGCGGAGTGCTCGATCCGATTCGCGAGAACAGCGAGATTCATTTTATGCCGCAGATTAGCGGTGGCAGCGGCGGTAGCTGACAACCGTCACCTAAGTGGCCTGAGGCAGGCTACGGTGGGCGCACGATAAGAGCTAAGGTGGCGCTACACGGTAGCGTTTAACCCATCAAACGCTCGTCCAGCGGATTGCAAATCTTTCCGCCATTGCAAGCAGGCTAAAGTTCAGTACAATACGGGACGCTGGCCGGGGTTTGCCCCCCTTTTCCCGGTTGGCTTTGGGCCGGGCGGAGCAATTCGTCCGGCCCGAGTTTTCTTGAGGCTAGTCCGATCCCCGCGTGGAAAAACGCCTCGCGCGATTCCCGTTGACCGGTTCGGGCGATGGCCAACCCTGCCGCTAGCCAACGAGCGCGTGGCAGGGCGACTACGACATGAAGACTTCGCGCACGTGATTGACGTCGTTGTACTCGCGAACCTGGCCGAGCTTGTCGCCATCGAAACGGAAGTAGAAGTGATAGCGATTCGCGTATTTCTTTCCGTTGCCCGCGACGGTGTCTGATGCGGCCTGAATCGCGACATGCGGTCCTTCGGCGATCACGGTAGAAATCGTCAGGTTGAGGCCCTTGGGGAACATTGCCGCCATCGTCGCGGTGATGCCCTTGATGAACGTGTCCTTGCCACGCATCGGTGCAATCCCCGGCAAGCGCCCCATCATCTCGAATTCGAAGTTGTCCGCGAGCAGGTCGCCGAGGAATTTCGCATCCGGCTTTTCCAGCGTCATCAGGAACGTGCGCGCCTTTTCTTTGTGTTGTTCCAGGTTCATCACATTCTCCTTCAGTGGCGATCAGCGGCGGATGATCAACACCGCGCAGCTTGCATGGCGGAGCACTTTTTCCGTGGTGCTGCCGATCAGGGATCCGTCTCCGCCGGTGCGGCCGTGACTCGACATCACGATCAGATCGATACCGTTTTCGCGGGCGTACTCACCGACTTTGATGGCCGGCGATCCGACCACGGTCGCGTTGACCACCTTCTTGGAATTCTCGAGCTCGTCCTTTTTGATCCGCAGCAGTTCTTCCTCGGCCTGCTCGATCATGGCCGCCTCGCGCGCGATCTCCCGTCCGCCGACCGGTAGCGACTCGATCCCCAAAAGATGATGAGGCATGACCACGTGGAGCAAGTGCAACTCGGTCGCGTCGACGTCCTTGGCCAACTCCCATGCGGATGCCAGCGCCTTCATCGAAGGTTCGGAAAAATCGACTGGCGAAAGGATCTTTTTAACGTTCTGAATCATCAGCTGCCTCCGGAGTCACTTTCGATATCACGCCATTCACGGGCTTAGCAAATGGGCCGCCGCCGGTGCGAATGTCCGCGACTCGTTCGGTCGCCGCCGATCCTCAAGCCCGGAGAAGAATTCCTTAATCGCGCGCAACGCGCTGGATAATGTCCCTCGCCAGGTCGCGATGAATCGCGACCAACCTCCCCCATCGGGGAAGGATTGGAGGCGCAGCGCGGTCAGCGCGGGCTGATCGCGATCAGTTCGCGATAGATGCGTTCGTACTTCTCCGCCATCACCTCGACAGCGAAACGACGTTCGTATTCCTCGCGGCATGCCTGGCGCGAAAGGGTATCGACCTTCTTGACCGCCGCGACCAGGTCGTCGAACTCCGATGCGATGAATCCGGTGACACCGTCGCGCATGATTTCGGGGACCGAGCCGAACGGCCGCGCGATCACGGGCGTACCGCAGGCCAGCGCCTCGATCATCACTAAGCCGAATGGCTCCGGCCAATCGATGGTGAACAGCAGGGCGAGCGCGTTGCCGAGGAACTCGCTCTTTTGCAGCTCGTTGATTTCGCCGATGTACTCGACGCCAGGCCCGGATTTGATCATTGGCTCGATGGTGGTCTTGTAGTATTCGAGATCGATCTCGTCGACTTTGGCCGCGATCTTGAGTGGAATGCCGGCTTTGCGGGCGATCGCGATCGCGATGTCGGGTCGCTTCTCGGGTGCGATTCGTCCCAGGAACGCGAGGTACTTGCCGCCCTTCGGATTGAAGTGGAGATGTTCGCGCGGGACACCATGATGGACCGTCGCCACCCAGTTCATCGCAGGAAGCGGCGTGCGCTGCGCATTGCTAATCGAGATCAGCGGCAAGTCCCGGTAGCTATTGTAAATCGGATGCAAATCTTCGAGATCGAGCCGGCCGTGCAACGTGGTCACGGTCGGTGTGGCGACGAGGCGGGTGAGATTGAAGGTCCAATAATCGAGGTGCGCGGGGATGACGTCGGATGCGTCCGCGTGATCGTAATCTGCACTTAGCATCGGGAGGTGCAATCCGGTTCCGTGTGCCGCGACGTTCACCTGACCCGAGAGGCGCAGCGCCTTCGGGTAACCGGCGTGCAGCCTCGCGGTTGTCATCGAGTCGCCGGACGCAAACAACGTGACTTGATTACCGCGCCGGACCAATTCCTCGGTGAGATAGGAGACTACTCGTTCGGTGCCGCCGTAGAGTTTTGGCGGAACACTTTCGTAAAGGGGCGCGACCTGCGCGATCCGTAGCGGGCGCGGGCGCGCAATGGTGGATGACTCTCGCGGACGTTCAATTTCAACCGTGGAAATCAGTTCTGACATGTAAAACACCTGGGAGGACGGCGCAAGTTGCGGGCGCTTTGCCAAAATTCGAAAGGCTTCGCCGGTTTAGGTTAGTTGGTTGCCGTTCGTTTTTCGCAAGTCCCGTTCCAGCCGTGCAATTTTGGATTATTAGCCGTCTTTCGTGCTTTGACGATCTACGAACGCAGGCATTCATCAGCAGAGGGGCTTCCCACGCCACAAAACGTCAGCGACGCCACGAAAAACGTCATCAAGGTGAGAATCGACGGCGAGCTCGCTTACAATACGCTTAAACGGCCGGAAAGCAAAATGCCATCAATAACGAAGTGTTACATGCGTTACCAAAAGCGCTCGATGAAATCGATCGCCCCGAAGTGCGCCCGGTCATCTGTGGCGAGGGCGCGGCGGCGCTGGTGCAGCGCCGTGACCCAGAGTAAAGGGCGCTAAGCCGGATCTCGAACGACGCTTCGAAGCGCGCGCCGGGTTGCAGCTCCAGCATCCCGGCGTCGATGCCCTTGGCGGCGAGGTTGAAAGCGTCAGGCCCGCAGGTGTACGGCTCCAGCGC
>JBGPMZ010000340.1:0-4159 GCA_041487255.1 Binataceae bacterium (SeqCode)
TCGTCGAGACGGGGTAGTTTGATCGCAAACTCGAGATATGCGCGAATCGCATTGAGCCCGGCAAGCAGCAGGGCCAGGACGATCTGCGCGGCGCCGGCGACAGTCATGCCAGTTACAACTCTGAACGCACGCACCGCAATGCAGGCAATTATGAACGCGATAAAAATCGGGGGCTTGAACGCGGTACATCCGAGTGCCACACCGGCGACGAATCGGCGATTGCGAACAAACGCACAGAACGAAGCGACCACGAATACGAGCGCGAGGATCGATACCTGGCCGTGCCCCATAGCATTGAATAACGGTGGAAATGCCAGTGCCGCCGCTATCAGCGCGAACCGTTGCTCAGCGATCTTCGGGTACAGATGCGCCATCAGCGCGAGGCATCCCGCGTACAGCAACATATTCACGACCGACCACAGCGCAAACGCCGTCAAATACGGAGCATACGCAAACGGCCAGAACATCAAAGCGATTTGCGGAGGATACACTTGCAGGTAGTGCCATCCCTGAACGCCGGGAACTGCGCGCGCCGTCGCCGCCGCGAACTGACGGACGTCGTACATTTCCGCGATGCGATGCTCTTTGGCGAACAATCCCGCGGCGTAAAACGACAGAAAATCGCTTCCCTTGAGATTGCCTAATCGATCGAGCAAGCCGGGCCGGGTCAGGTTGAGCGCGAACATCAGCCATACGATGCTCGCGACTATGGTGGCGTGCGCGGTCACTCGCCGGCGATCGAGCCAGTGCGACAAATTGGAGAGAAATCTAACCGCGCGTTCGCGTGCAGTCGCGCGCCGCTCTGGGAATGTTATGGACATGGCGCGAGCGCATTATGCTCCGCGGGCATCAGTCGCGCAAAACGGCCATCAGGAGGTGAGCACAATGAGGGACAGACTAGATGGTGGACGCACCTGGACTCGAACCAGGGACCTCTTGCATGTGAGGCAAGCGCTCTAACCGGGCTGAGCTATGCGTCCGCCGGGAGAGGGATTATCGCGCCAGGCGTGGCGCGCCGCAAGTGCGGCATGGAAAGTCGTCGCTCGCGATTCTGTCGAGTACCTTGATCGTAAGATCTCGCTGCGATAGAGCCTCGGAGACGAAATCTCGCACGTCTTCAAGGGAGCCTTGGCGGTAAGGTAGATGCGGTACGGATTCGTCATCGACCAGGACCGATGCATCGGATGCCATGCCTGCACGGTGGCGTGCAAGGAAGAGCATAGCGTTCCGATCGGGGTATTCCGCACCTGGGTGAAGTACATCGAGAAGGGCGCGTTCCCCGACACTTCGCGCCATTTCGGCGTGCTGCGCTGCAACCATTGCGACAACGCTCCGTGCATCGAGATCTGCCCGACCACCGCGCTGTTCCGACGTGACAATGGAATCGTCGACTTTGACGCCGACCGCTGCATCGGATGCAAATCGTGCATGCAGGCGTGCCCGTACGATGCGCTCTATATCGATCCGGATACGCACACCGCGACGAAGTGCAACTTCTGCGCGCATCGTGTCGAGCTGAACCTCGAACCGTCATGCGTCATCGTGTGCCCGACCCAGGCAATCATCGCGGGCGACCTCGATGACAGCTCGAGCCGGATCAGCAAAATCGTCGCGACCAGGCAGACCGTCTCGCGCAAGCCGCACAAGGGCACCGAACCAAAACTGTTTTACATCGGCATCGAAGGCGACCTGCTCACGCCCACCAGGATGCTGCATCAGTCCTCGCACTTCTGGGCGGAGAAACAGCCGGGCGAAAACCACTACTATGACGATGCTCATCGATACGACGCAGTGGGGAGCGCGAGCGGCGTCTCGCGAGTATCGCAGGCACGCGAGGTGTACGACGTCGCGCATCCCGCGCCGTGGGGATGGCGCATCGCGGCGTATCTGTGGACCAAATCGATCGCGAGCGGACTGCTGCTGGTCGCGGCTTTCCTGATCGGATTCGGCTTCGATCCCAAGCAGGCTGCGCTCTCGATCGTCCCGTCCGCCGCCGCGATTCTTTTCGTTGGGCTGACGGCATTTCTTCTTGTGATCGATCTGAAAAGGCCGCTGCGCTTCTTTTACATCATTATCAAACCCAACTTCGGATCGTGGGTCGTAATCGGAACCTACATTCTGATGCTGTACGGCGCGCTCGCATTGGCGTGGTTTCTATACGCATTCACCACAGCGTCGATTCCTTCGGCGATTGTATTTCTTAGCGCGTCGGCGGCGGTCGCATGCGCATGCTACTCGGCGTTTCTCTTCGCGCAGGCTAAGGGCCGCGACTTCTGGCAGAGCCCAATGCTGTTCTGGCACTTGCTGGTGCAGGCGGTAATTGCGGGCGCGGCTTCGCTCCAAATGATTGCGGCGGTGACCGGAGCGGAGGGAAGTCTCATCCTAACGCTCGACAGGATAACTGCAGTATCTTTGCTAGTCGCGCTAATGATGATGACTATTGAAGTGACAATTCCACCGATCGGCGAAGACGTACGCTATGCGACCGACTTGCTGATTCGCGGAAAACTGAAATTTCCGTTTCTCTTTGGTGCGGTAGGTATCGGTACTGTGATTCCGGTGCTATTGCTGACCGTCGGCCTCGACCCGCCGCTCGCCGGACCCGGGCGGATCGCAGCCTGTGTACTTGCGCTGGCGGGAATTTTCGTCTTCGAAGACCTGTGGGTGCGTGCGGGCCAGGCCCCGCCGCTGAGCTGAGTCGTGGGCCACAATTTGGACGACACTTCCAAACCGCTGAACCCCGCGGCGCAGGATCTCGAAGCGCCCGCCAAAGGGCTCTCGAGTTATCCGCCACCAGACAAATGGGATGACTGGGTCGAATACGATCCTGCCCATTGGCCGCGCAAGGTAGAGAATCACTACAACATCGTTCCGACTATCTGTTTCAACTGCGAGGCCGGATGCGGTCTCCTCGCATACGTCGACAAGCAGACGCTGAAGATCCGCAAGTTCGAGGGCAATCCCGCGCATCCGGGAAGCCGCGGCAGAAACTGCGCCAAGGGTCCCGCGACGCAGAACCAGGTCACCGATCCGGAACGCATTTTGTATCCGCTCAAGCGCGTGGGAAAGCGCGGCGGCGGCGACTGGATGCGCGTCACCTGGGACGAGGTGCTGGACGATCTCGCTAGTCGAATTCGTAAAGCCATCGTGGAGGATCGCCGCAACGAGATCGTCTACCACGTCGGACGCCCCGGCCATGAGCTGATCTACAATCAGCGCGTCCTCCACTCATGGGGCATCGACGGACACAACAGCCACACCAATGTATGTTCTGCCGGGGCGCGCGCCGGCTATGCCTTCTGGCATGGCGCCGACCGTCCCTCGCCCGATCACGCAAACGCGCGTTTCATCCTGCTGTTGAGCTCGCATCTCGAGACCGGCCACTACTTCAATCCGCACGCGCAGCGAATCATCGACGGAAAAGCGCGCGGCGCGAAGGTATGCGTGATCGATACGCGGCTGTCGAACACCGCGGCGAAGGCTGACTACTGGCTCTCGACGTGGCCCGGCAGCGAAGCGGCGGTCATCCTCGCGATGTGCCGCGTCATCATCGAGGAGAAGCTTTTCGATAGCGAATTCGTCGAGAAGTGGGTCAACTGGGAAGAGTTCCTGCGCGAGGAGCACTCCGGCAAGCCGCGAAGGTTCGACACATTCATCGAAGTTCTGAAGGCGACCTACGCCCAGTTCACTCCGGAATTCGCGGCGAAGGAATCGGGCGCATCCGCGGAAGCGATCGTGGAGATCGCGCGCGAGATCGGTCGCGCAGGGTCAGCGCTCGCGACGCACGTTTGGCGCAACGCGGCAGCCGGTAACCTCGGCGGATGGCAAGTGGCGCGCGCACTCGAGCTGCTCGTCGTGTTGATGGGCGCGGTTGGAACGCCCGGCGGCACCGCGCCGAACTCGGCCAACAAATTCATTCCCGCCCCTCCGATGATGCCGCCGCCGTCGAAAGTCTGGAACGAGATGATGTGGCCGCGCGAGTACCCGCTCGCATTCTTCGAGATGAGTTTTCTGCTGCCGCATTTCCTGAAAGAGGGACGCGGCAAACTCGCGATGTACTTCACCCGCGTCTACAACCCGCTCTGGACCAACCCGGACGGTTTCTCGTGGATGGAAGTCCTCACGGACGAGTCGAAGATCGGCTGTCACATCGCGCTCA
>JBGPMZ010000341.1:0-4157 GCA_041487255.1 Binataceae bacterium (SeqCode)
AAGGCAAGCAGGTGTTCTGTAAGTCGCGCGCCGAGGCCGAAAACGTCCTGGCGACCACCACCACCACGAACGTCGATATCGGTCTGATGCAAATCAACTGGCGCTTCTGGGGCCCGCGCCTGGGCGTCGCCAAGAATGATCTGCTCGATCCGCGCACCAACCTGCGGATGGGCGCGCGTATCCTGCGCGACAGCCTTGACCGCAACGGTTCGATGTGGCGCCGCATCAGCAACTACCATTCCGGCGCACGCCGCGAGCGCGATCGCTACAACCAGCAAGTCTACGATGCCTACACTCGCTACCTGCGCGGCGAGGTCCGCTAGCCGCTTTCGATGCGGTCGTGCAGCGATCGTTCTTGCTCATCGCGCATTCCGCCAAGCGGATAAGCTCCCGCATCTTCACGAAATGGCAGGCTCAGCATGCGATCGATGCGCAATTCCGGGGTCTCGCGAAACTGCTCGATGCCGATAGTCATACCGAGATGACCCGCGGCCGGCTGCGCACAATAGGTGCCTAAGAGCCGGTCCCACCACGGCAGGTTGAAGCCGAAGTTGCTGTTGGTCTCGGCGGCCACGATCGAGTGATGCACGCGATGCATGTCGGGCGTCACCACCATCCATCGCAGCCGGCGATCGCGGCGCTCGGCGAGGTTCACGTTTCCATGATTGAACATCGAGGTCGCATTGAGCAGCGTTTCGAAAATCAGAACGCCGAGCGCGCCCGCGCCGAGCGCGGCAATCGCCGCCAGCTTGATCAGCATCGAAAGCACGATCTCAATCGGATGGAAGCGCACCCCGGTGGTCAGATCAAAATCGAGATCCGCATGATGCATCCGATGGACCCGCCACAGCGCCGGGACCGCATGAAACATGACGTGCTGCAAATAGATGGCGAGGTCGAGGGCGAGCACCGCGGCAACCACGGCGATCGCATTGGGAAGGTGCAGGTTGTTGAGCAATCCCCATCCGCGCCGCTCCCCCACTATCGCGAGTCCTACCGCACCCGCAGGCAAGATCAAGCGAACGATGCCGGTGTTGATCGCCGCGAGGCCAAGATTGTTGGGCCAGCGCAGGAGTCTCCGATGAGTCCGTGGCCGGCGCGGACCCGCGCCTTCCCAGAGCGCTATTCAGACGAAGACGATCGCGAACGCGGCGAGCCGCACGGCAGCTTCGTAGAAAAGCATCGGCGTAGGCGTCCAGTCTCCGACGTTGGCCTACGACGCGTCCGGCGGGAACATCATCTTGCCGGCTTGATATTCGCGCGCGACCGCATCGATGAAGCCGTGACGGATCGGCCACTCCAGCCGGCTGTCGCGCCAATGAATGCGTCCGTCGGGGCCTTCGAATTCTTCGGCGATACCTTTTGCCTTGCCTGCCGCCGCAATGAGGCGTTCGTGATCCGCCTTAACCGCGGGGATTTCGCGCATTCGCTCCGACCATGCGCCAAGCTGGGGAAAATCCTTGAAACCGACTCCGGTGACGCGCGCGAGAGGCACATGACAGATCGCGCCAAGGTCGGCCATGCTCAAGTCTCCGCAGAAAAAGTTGCGTCCGCCGAGTTCGCGCTCGAGGATTGCGAGCAGCCCGCGCTGCTCGGCGATCGCGGCCTCCTTCATCGCGGGATTGCCGCGCAATTCTCCGAAGAAATATCCGAACGTCACGGCGTCGAAGCTGCGATCGCAGAGGTCGTCGATTTTGCGCATCCGCGCGCGCTGGTACGGATCGCGAGGAAACAGCGGTGGATTCGGAAACGCATCCTCAAGATACTCGCCGATAATGGTCGAGTCGGTGATGACGCGGCCATCGTCCAGAACCAGCGTCGGCACCTCGGCCCGCAAATTGACCTCGCGGAGATCTTCTTTGCGGTCGAGCGAATAGCAACGCTCCGCCGGCTCATAAGCGAGGCCCTTGTAGTCCATCATCATCTGGACCTTACGCGCGTAGGGACTGGTCGCAAAGGTAAACAGTTTCACGTCGACGATCTCCTTCCGCTTCGCATTGCCGATGTATCAATTCGATCCGCATCGGCGATGACACATGACGGTTTTATGGCTGCGTGCCTGATCAGTGCCATCGATGAGCGCGACTGTCAAAGCTGATTGTGTCGCACGCAACCCCGCTTTCGCTATTTCGTACGCCGGCAGCGTTCCGCGACATCCCGCGATGCATCGGGTCGGGACAGAAGGAAAAGTCACTTCCTCAAAGTCTCGCGAATGAATGACGGAATTCGCGGTTGGTAAGTTTACTCGCGTTCTGGCTCGACTGTTGCTCCCTCCCCTCTGCATGGAAATCCTGCGTCCCGAACAACAGGTCATGCAAGCCGCGCTGCAGGTTCGCTCCGTGCGCGCGGAACTGCTCGCAGGCAACGTCGCCAATGCTGACACACCCGGATACGTCGCGCGCGATCTGAAGTTCGACGCCGCGATGGATCAGGTGATGACTTCCGGCGGCCGGGACACACCCTCCAGCGATTCGATCGTCAAACCCGAAAACCTTCGCTTCGACAACAACGATACCGACGTCAACCAGCAGTTGGCGAAGTCATACGAGAACTCGCTCAGCTACGTGGCCACCTTGAAGCTCTACGGCGACTCGATGAACCGAGTCGTCACCGCGACCAGCGGTAATTAGGAAACATCATGCCAGTTGAAGGAATCATCGGAATCGCAAATAGCGCGCTGACGGCACAGTCGCAGCGCATCACGCTGATCGCGCAAAACCTTGCCAATGCCGACTCGGTCAACTCACCCGAAGGCGGCCCCTATCAGCGCCGGATCGCGATCTTCGAGCCGCAGCCGGTTGGCGAGGGTGCGAGCGCCGGCACCGGCGTCAAGGTCGCCGCGGTGGTGAAAGACAGCGCCCCGCCGCATGAAGTCTTCGATCCTTCCAATCCATTCGCCGACGAAAACGGAGTGGTCAAGGAACCCAACGTCAATCCGGTTTTCGAAATGGTCGACATGATGCAAGCCACTCGCTCCTACCAGGCCAACCTGTCGGTGGTTCAGAGCGCCCACACCAGCGCGATGAAGACCCTGGACCTGCTGAAGTAAGGCGATGAACACCGTACTGCCAAGCCAGGGAATTCCGGACCTCGCTTCCATCACGCTGCAGGATGCGACCGCACCGCAGCAAGGCGGCTTCTCGCAGGTTTTGGAACAGGTCAGCAACGTGCTCGAAAGCGCCGACCAGATGGCGGCCGGCTATGCGCAAGGCAAGGTCGGATTGACCGACGCGGTGCTCGCCTCGCAAAAGGCCGACACCACCTTTGCGCTCACGATGGCGATTCGCAACAAAGCGCTCGCCGCCTACCAGGAAATCATGAATCTGTCGGTTTGAGGCGCTAGTCGATGAAGCAGTTGCAGACATATCTCAATCAGCTCCTCGCGCTGATCGCGGATTATCGCAGCAACAATCGTCAGCTCTTCAACCTGATTGCCGGAACCCTCGGCGTCGCGCTCGCAATCGGCGCGGCGCTCTATGTCATCAATCCCGGCGCGCCGGTGGTGCTGGTCGCCAACCTGAACCCCGCCGATCGCACCGCGCTGGCTCTGCGCCTGCGCCGTCACAGTGTCAAGTTCACCCTCGGCGCCGATTCCATCACGGTCGGCTCGCGCGACGTAAGCCTGGCGCGCACGCTGCTCCAATCGAGTCCCGGCTTTTCCGGCGGCTCCGAAGACTTCTCGCTGTTCGATCGCTCGACCATGGGGCAGAGCGACTTCGACGAGCAGGTGAATTACCAGCGTTCGCTGCAAGGCGAACTCGAGCGAACCATCATGGATATCCACGGCATCGACAGCGCCCGGGTGATGCTCGCGATGGGCCGCCCGTCGCCATTCGCGCTGGGACCCTCGGAAGCCGAACGCGCCTCGGTGATGCTCAGCACCGCACCCGGCGCCACCGTCGATGCCGCGATGGCCGCGGCGATCGCGCATCTGGTCGCGACCTCGGTGCGTGGTCTCGAACTCGACGGCATCACCGTCACCGGCAATGACGGGGCGGTGCTGTATCCGCCGCAGAAGAACGACGGCGAACTCGGCGAAGCGATGAGGTTGCGCAACGACTTCGAGCATCGCCTGGAAGGAAAAGTAGCGGCGCTGCTCAGCCGCATCATGGGCGAGAATCGCTACGCGGTTCAGATCGCGGTCGACGTCGACGCCT
>JBGPMZ010000342.1:0-4150 GCA_041487255.1 Binataceae bacterium (SeqCode)
ATCCGAATGCTCCTCGAACCACGGCGTGCGTGCCTCGACCGTGAAAGCCTCGAGGTCGAAGGTAATCGGCGTGTTGATGACATAGTAGTTGTAAATCTCCGTGAGGCGCGGGAGGTCCACACGGGTTGCCGGGCGGATGACAGCTTCGGCCATGGTCGGTATCATCCCGCGCGCGCAATCTTGCCGAAAGTCGTCAGCTGAATCCCGCGCGATGCGATCGTGTCACGCACGCGCGCGCTGGTGAGCACTTCGGTCTCAATCTGCGAGGCGGGTGCCGGCGGAGTTCCTCCGATGTCCATTGCGGGATGAAAGTAGAACTCGGTGAGCCCGTCGGGAAGCCTGCAGATCACGCCAGCTACGTATTCTTCGGTAACGTGACCAGTCTGATGGAGGCCGAAGAGCCAGTCCGTCGACTTAATCCCGCGCTCGGCGGCCATCCGGCGGGTCCGGCGCGAGAGCGTGCGGAAAATCAGGGCCTCCATCAGCTTGCCGGCCAGGCGCTCGCGCGAAATCGAAAGCGTGGTGAAGATGGGTTCGCGCGGCAAGCGGATGCACGGCACCTTATATTCGTGAGCCAGCTCGACCACGATATCCGCGATCGCCGGATGCACGTGAAAATTGAGATGGCCGTCGAGGTGGTTGAGATATCCGATTTGCTTCAAATGCAATTCGATCTGCGCGCGGCATTCCGCAACCAGCTTGGTCCGAATACCCGGCGTGAAAAAGTAGCGCAGCCCGCTCAACACCGGCTGGTTGCTGAAGCGTCCGAGCGCGTCCACCACCGGCGCGATTTCAGCTGGCGGCAGCACGCTGCGCCCCATGCACACCACCAGATGCAGGCCGACATCGAGAGCGGGATTCTCCTTCGCGAGCGCCACCGCTTCGTCGCAGGCCGGCTCGGCCACCATCAGGCTGGTGCTGGTGAGGATTCCCTCGCGATGCGATCGGATGATGCCGGCGTTGACTTCGCGCGAGTATCCGAAGTCGTCGCCGTTGACGATCAGCCGCTTCACGACGGCACAATTTCCGTTTTACCACTCACCAGCTTGACCCTGCCTCACGTCCGCGCAATTTTGCTTGCAGCGCGCGTATCGCTCAAGCGCTTCTACAATCTTGATTCTCATCTTCTATGCATTCTCGCGCGAAGTCTCGGCCCTCAAGCGCCGGCTCAATCATCGCACTGAGCTGAACCTCGAGGGGCTCAGCGGTTTTCGCACGCGGACCGATCGTGGCGAGGCGGTCTTCATCGCGACTGGAATCGGCCTGAAGCGCGGCAGGTCGATCGCGCGGGCCGCTCTGGCCGCGTTGCCCGATACTGAATTGGTGATCGGAACCGGCGTGGTGGGCGCGCTTTCGGGAGGTCTGCGGCCGGGGGACATCGTGATCGCCGATCGCGCGATGAGAGCGCGCGCTGATAGTGCGCATCCCGAGCATGTGGTGCCGGTCGATGCCGTGACGCTTGAACATTGCGAGCGCACGCTTCATGCTGCCGGCCTCGCTTCTTCGACCGGCGCGATTCTGAGCTCGCCGCGCGTCATCCCGAATGCCGCAGGCAAGCGCGCGGCCAAGCAGCATAGCGGGGCAATCGCCGTCGACATGGAGAGCGCCGCCATCGCCGCCGAGGCTGCGGCCCGCGGCATTCCCTTCGCGATCGTGCGCACGGTGATCGATTCGCTGGAGGACGAAGTCTTCGGCGCTGAGATGGCCGATGAGGAAGGCCGCGTCAAACCGCTCGCGGCCGCGAATTACCTGGTGCGCAATCCCGCCGCGGTACTGAAGATTCCGTGGATGATTCGCAACCTCGCACTCGCGACGCGCGGACTCGCCGACGCCATCGAGGCCCTGATTGAGGCCGGGCCCCCGATACGCCAATAGCCGGATCCGCAAGCTATGGGTTATTGTGCGACTTCGATAAATCGCTGCGGAGGCCAATCCGATGGCTGCTGACTCGACGAATGCATCACGCCTGCAAACCGGCGCACCGATGAGCGTCTCTGACATCTATGCGAACGCGCGCGCCTTGAGTGGTTACCTGCGCGAAAAATCCGCCGAGATCGACGAGGCGCGACAGCTCCCGCCCGAGGTCGTCGCACGCCTGCGCGAGGCCGGGATGTTCCGCCTGATGATGCCCAAGGAATGGGGCGGGCCCGAAATGTGCCCCGCCGAGCAGGTCGAGGTAATCGAGGAACTCGCAAAAGCCAATGCCTCGGCCGCGTGGTGCGTGATGATCGGATGCGATTCGGGATTTTTCGCCGGCTACCTCGACGACAACGCCGGACGCGAAATCTACCCGCGTCTGGACATGGCGACCGCCGGGAGCATCCTTCCAACCGGGCAGGCAGACCGAGTCGACGGAGGATTTCGAGTCACCGGCCAATGGTCGTTCGGTTCCGGAGTGAGCCACGCCGACGTGGTGGGGCTCAGCTGCGTACTTTATGAAAAAGGCGCGCCGCTTATGAAGTCAAAGGGCACGCCCCTGACCTGCGGAATGCTGACGCCGGCTTCCGGGGTCGAGGTGGTCGACAACTGGCATACCACCGGCATGCGCGGCACCGGCAGCTCCGACTATCGGGTGAAGGATGTTTTCGTCCCCGAACGATTCCTCTTCAACCTGCGGCCGCCGGCGCGCCGCGAAGGACTTCTTTGGCGGCGCGCTACCAACTTTCTGCCCAAGGTATCGGGCGTGACGCTCGGGGCGGCCCGCGCCGCTATCGACCATGTAACCGGAGTGATGGAGAACAAGGTTGAGATGCCGGGCGGACGTCCGTACAAAAATATCGCGCGCATCCAGAGCGTCATCGCCGACGCCGAGATGATGCTGGGCGCGGCGCGCTCCTACGTCTTCTTTGCGATGGAGCGCGAATGGGCGCGGCTTCTCAAAAACGAAGAGCCTTCGGTCCGCGAGCGCGCTGATGCCTGGCTGTCGCGCGTCAACGCGGCGCAGGCCGCGCGCGATATCATCCGGATGCTCTACGATGCGGTCGGATCCGCGGCGATCTATTCGGAGCGAAGTCCCCTCGATCGGGCGCTGCGTGATGCGGAGACTTTCTGCCAGCATATTGTCGCGCAACGCAAAACCCTTGAAATGGTCGGCGCGATGCTGCTCAACGCTGATACCCCGCTGCTTCCGTATATATGAGAATCCTGCGGGAACGGCTCGTCGCGGCTACTTGGCCTTGGCCGCCGCGGCGGCGACGTCTTCCCACTTCGGATCGCCATCGAGCACGTATCTATTGCCGTCGGCCTTGTACTTCATCACCAAGGCCTTCTGTTCGCTCGACTTCTTGGCTTTTGCTTTGTATGAGGGGGCTTCGAGCTTGACGGTAACGCTGCCGCCAACCGGAAAGATATGCGGCTTGGCGTGTTCCAGATCGACGTAGGCCTCACCGGAAGCCTTTTTCTCACTCTCCTGGCCGAGGTACTGCTCGGAGTCGTTGGCGACCGCATCCTGTAACGACTGCTGCTGCGCCTTGCTCATCGGATTGGGTGCCGATCCTCCTCCGCCACCACCGCCGCCTCCCCCCGCACTCTCACCGGCGGGCAGATGCTTCTTCACCTCGATTGCGCCCGCTCTGGACGGGATAAAAAGCGCGCAGGCAAAAAGCGCCGCTGCCAGAATCGCAAATCCCTGCCGCATCATCTTGTCACGCATTGTCCCTAACCCCCGACTCGTTAGACGCCTTTGAAATCGTCTATAGCACGGGTTTTCGCTAACGCAAAAATGGTTAGCGAAGGAAATCGAACAGGTGATACGACGATGCCGGGAGCTAGTTCGCGCGGGCCTCGGTCAATGCGAAGCGAATCGGGACCTGGCACCAACTCTCGATCGCGACACCATCGCGCCGCGCGGGAACGAATCGCCATCGCATGCGCACCGCTTCCAGCGCGCTCCGATCGAGCAAGTCGAAGCGGGAAGATTCCGCGATTTCAGCTCGCTCGACCGACCCGTCCGCGCCCACCTTGATGCGCAGCAGGACCGTGCCCTGCTCGCCTCTGCGGCGCGCTTCGACCGGATAGCTGGGAGCGGGATTCTGCCCGTACTCGACATGTGCGGACGCCGAGCCTGATCCACCGCCACCACCGCTGCCCCCGCCAGCTCCACCTCCGCGGGCGCCCGATCCTCCGGATGAGGCTGATGCGACATCGATAC
>JBGPMZ010000343.1:0-4130 GCA_041487255.1 Binataceae bacterium (SeqCode)
AAGGTTACATGAGCTCAACCATCGACCAGTCAGTCGATCATCCCGAATCAGCGCAGATTCAGAGAGTCGTGCATACCAAAATGTGCACCGCGAATCCCGAAATCTGTTGGTCGGACGCCGATTGCAGCAGGAACTACGAGTGCGACCGGCACACGCAGAGCTACGTACCTGCCGGAGCCGGCGTATGTTGGCCGCGCGTCGACACTTCAGCGCTGAGCAATTGACGCGTTGACCTTACCCAGCGCATCCGCCAGTTCGTGCAGCGACGCGATTCGATGATGATGGTCGACGCGCGCGCCCACTCCAATGAACGCAACGCCCGCCGCCTCCGCAGCCTCGCGATCGATCGGACTGTCGCCAATGTAGATGGCTTGGTCGGGCTTCACTCGCGCGCGTTCCATGCATAGCCGCAGGATGTCCGGCGCCGGCTTGGGCGGCACCTTGTCGAGCGCACTCGCAATCGCGTCGAACACATCGGCGAGGTTTAGATGCTCGACCAGAGCGGGCACCGTCGCCGAGCGATTGGTCGCGAGCGCGAGCCGATAGCGCCGCTTGAGTTCCAACATGAACGGGCGCAGCTCGAATGGAGGACGCAATAAATCGAAGAATGGCTGCTGATCGAGATTGCGTGCGACGCCGTGGATTCGCTCGAGCATCTCGGAGTTGGGCCGCGCGCGCAGCTTGAAGACATCGCTGGCCGCATACGAGATGCTCATGATCTCTTCGTCCCCGTTAAGCGGCGGCTCGCCGACCTGCGCGAAGATGGCGTTGTAATAAGCGATGTTCGATTCGAACGATTCGAACAGGACGCCGTCGGCGTCAAACATCAGAAGCTCAATCATGTTGCGGAAGTATTTTCCCTGAGCGGATAAGGCGGAGCTAGTAGGTCTCGTGATGGCGTCGCGTGCGGCGCGCCGCTACCTGCGACATCACCCTGGACATCTTGCCCGCATGCGGCGCGGCGTGCGCCTGCATCGCGCGCGGCTCGATCGCGGCCCCACAGTGCGAACACACCAGCGACGGCGTAGTGGCGTGGCCGCAGGTGCGATGCATCAGCGTCAGCGGCGGACCCTGCGCATCGGCCATCCAGGTGTCGCCCCAATTGAGCAGCGCAATCATGACCGGATACAGATCCTGCCCCTTCTTCGTGAGGCGGTACTCGACGTGATGATCGGGCTCGGCGTTCTGGTTGCGCTCGAAAATTCCGTTCTCGACCAGCGCATGAAGCCGGGTGCTGAGGATATTGCGCGCGATTCCGGTGCCGCTCTGGAACTCATCGAAGCGGCGGCGCCCCAGAAAAGCCTCGCGCAGAATCAGCATCGTCCAGCGCTCTCCAACCACCGACAGCGCGCGCGCCACCGAGCAGTTCATGTCCTTGACTGAACGCCATTGCATCGCAGCGATACCTCTCCCCCAGCCTGCCACCGCCCCCGGTGGCGGAGCTATAGTTGCAAATTGAAACTACGATTGCTAGGTTGCGAGTTGCAAATTGAAACCTCGCTGGAGGGCCTCGCATGTCAAAGCTGGTGGAATTCTTTTTCGACTATGGAAGTCCGTTCAGCTATCTCGCCGATACCCAGCTGCCTGATCTTCTGAGTCGCACCGGCGCGCAGATCATCTACAAACCGATGCTGCTCGGCGCGGTGTTCAAGGCAACCGGCAACGCATCGCCGGTCTCGATTCCGGCCAAGGGCAAATACATGGGAAGCGACCTCGCCCTATGGGCCGCGCGGTACCGGGTCCCGATGAAAATGAATCCCTTCTTTCCCATCAATACGATTCGTGTGATGCGCGGCGCAGTGGTGGCGCAGTCGGCAGGATGCTTTCCCGCGTATCATTCGGCGATGTTCCGCGCGATGTGGGCCGAGGGCGTGAACCTCGGCGATCCGAACATCGTGAAGGACATGTTCACCCGGCTCGGAATGGATCCTGAGGGGGTCGAGCGCGAGGACGTCAAGGACCGGCTTCGGGCCAACACCGACGAAGCGATCGCGCGGGGCGCTTTCGGCGCGCCCACCTTTTTCGTCGGCGATGCTATGTTCTGGGGCAACGACCGAATGGATTTCGTTGCCGCGGCGCTGAAATAGCGCGAGGAGATTTTTCGTGAAGCAAATCCAATTCGACAAACTCGGCGGCCCCGAAGTTCTGAGGCTGGTCGATGCCGCGGCGCCCGAGGCCGCCAAAGGCACCGTGCTGATTCGCAATCGCGCGATCGGCATCAACTTCGCCGACACGCTTTTCCGCCAGGGCCAGTATGCGCAAGCGCCGCAGCTTCCCGATACTCCCGGCCTCGAAGCCGCCGGCGTCATCGAGAAGGTCGGCGAAGGCGTCAACGGCCTCAGCGCCGGACAGCGCGTCGCGGCGATTGGTGCAAAAGCCTACTCCGAGTTTATGGTCGCACGCGCCTCGCAGGTGATTCCGATTCCCGACCACGTCAGCTTCGATGAGGGCGCGGCGTTCCCGATCCAGGTTCTCACCGCATGGCACATTCTTCATTCCTCGCATAACACCGGCCCCGGACAGACCGTGGTGGTGCATTCGGCCGCGGGCGGGGTGGGAATCGTCGCGGTGCAAATCGCCAAGGCTGCGGGTGCGCGCGTGATCGGCACCGTCTCGAGCGCGTCGAAGGCGGCCCTCGCGAAGGACTACGGCGCCGACGAGGTGGTCAACTATGCGACCCAGGATTTCTCCGCCGAGGTGATGCGCATTACCGATAATCGCGGCGCGGATCTCATCCTCGATGCGGTCGGCAAGCCCACCTTTGAGAAGGGCATCAACTGCCTCGCGCCGATGGGGCATCTGGTCCTCTACGGACGCGCCGGCGGCCCACCCGATCCGCTCAACGTCTTCAAGCTGTTCCAGCGCTCAACCAAGGTGAGCGGCTTCATGCTCAACCAGCAGCACACCGGCAAAGAGCGCTGGCAGCGCGGCATCGAGGATTCGTTCCGCCTGATGAAGGAAGGCAAGCTCAAGCTTCTGATTGGCAAGAAATATCCTCTGATCGAAGCGTCCGAGGCGCATCGTTTCATGGAATCGCGCGGCTCAACCGGCAAGCTGGTTTTAATACCGTAGCCCCTAACCGTCGAGGAGGTCACATCGATGGCATCCGACAATAAGCTTCCGGTTGCAGTGGTGATCGGTGTTGGCGCGGGACTCGGAGCGGCGCTCGCACGCCGCTTCGCCAAGGGCTATCGCGTCGCAATGATCGCGCGGACCGAGGATTACCTCGTCAAGCTCGCGAAAGAGATCGCCGCCGACGGCGGCGAGGCGTTTCCGATTCCCGCCAACGTCGCATCACCGGACGAAATCAAGACCGCATTCGACAAGATTCGCCGCGACCTCGGTGCGCCCGAGGTCCTGCTCTTCAATGCCGCGATGCGTCCCTTCGGGCGTCTGATGGAAACCAAGCCAAGCACCTTCGAAAATACCTGGCGGGTCGCCACCTTCGCCGCGTTTCTCGCTGCGCAGGAAGTAGTGCCCGACATGATCAAGCGCGGCAAGGGTGTGATCCTCTTCACCGGCGCTACGGCGGGCGTCAAACCATTTGCAACTTCGGCGGCGTTTGGGCCTGCGAAGTTTGCGCTGCGCGGTCTCGCCCAGGTGATGGCGCGCGACCTGCAACCGCAACGCATCCATGTCGCCTACATCAATGTCGACGGTCCCATCGACATGCCGTTCATTCGCCAGCGTGTTCCGAACATCCAGGAAGAAGACATGCTCAAGCCATCGGCGATCGCGGATTCGTATTGGCACCTGGCGCATCAGGATCCGAGCGCGTGGACCCACGAACTGGATGTGCGCCCCTTCAAGGAGAAGTTCTAACTGTCCCTCCTCTCCCGCGGGGACAGCGATGGTCGCGACTCCGCGCGCATGCCACGATGTAGGCAACCTAGGTCGCGCGAGAGGAGAAACGACGGATGGCGAGCGAGCGCAAGGGAAGCATCGAGCTGTTCAAGGTTGCCGGTGTTCAAGTCGAAATCGACTATTCCTGGATAGTCATCGCGGTACTGGTCTGGTGGAGTCTCTCCGCGGGATATTTTCCGCGCACCTATCCGGGACACGATTTTACCAGCTACTGGATCGTCGGCGCGCTTGGGACGGTGTTGTTTTTCGCCTCGGTGCTCGGTCAC
>JBGPMZ010000344.1:0-4102 GCA_041487255.1 Binataceae bacterium (SeqCode)
GCAAGACGGTTGTTGAAGGGCCGCGCGCGAAACTCTCGCGCACTCCGGCGCAGGTGCGCCGCGCGGCGCCGACGCTCGGACAGGATAACCAATACGTACTCGAACAGATCCTTGGCTACACCGAAGAGCGGATGAGCGGGATCGTGGGCTCGGGCGCGCTCGGGTAACTAATCGATCGATCAGAAAAGATGGCGGCCGCCGTCAACGCGGATGCATTCGCCGGTGACGAATTCCGTTTCGATGAGGAACAGCACGGTTTTCGCGATTTCTTCGCCACCACCCCATCGCCTGAGCGGCGTCGCCTCGATGACGCGCGAGGTCTCCTCCGCCGTGAAATCCGCCGGCGCGAGGATCGGCCCCGGCGCAATCGCGTTGACCAGGATTTCCGGCGCCAGTTCCAACGCGAGGCTCTCAGTCAGCGCCACCACCGCGGCCTTCGAAGTGTAGTACGGGACATACCCCTTGTAGCGAGGCCTCCCACTGATCGGCAGCCAATCGCCGATGTTGACGATGCGCCCCGCGCCCCGATCCTTCATGACGCGCGCGGCATGGGTGGAAAACAAGAACGCGCTCTTGGCGTTCGAGTCGATCGCGTCATTCCAGTCGGCCTCGGTTGGGTTAGGCGTCTTCAGATACGTCGAAGCCATGTTGATGAGGATATCCAGGCGCCCCAATGCCGTGACTGTCTCCTTCACCGCGGCTTCGACCTGATCCCCTTCGCGCGCATCGGCCTGGACCGCGATCGCGTTTACCCCGGCGGCCTTCGCCGAGGCCACGGTTTTTTCCGCCGCCTCGCGCGAGCTGCGATAGACAATCGCCAGTGCGCATCCGCGCTTCGCGAGCGCGTCTGCGACCACTTGCCCGATGCGCGCGCCGCCGGTGATGACGGCTACTTTGCCTTTAGGATCCATCGACGCTCCGCGACCATCATCTCAGTCCGCGCGATGCGCCGCAAAACGTAGCCGGGTGTAATCGGCGGTCCATTTGCCCTCGTCGTCGCACAACTGCGGGCGAAGGACCTCGCGCACTTCGGCGATGAAGGCGGGCCGATCGGCAGGCGCCAATTTCGATATGAAGTTCTCCGCAAACGTCTCCAGCCACCCGGTTACATCGCCGGGCAGCGGTGTCGGCCGCGGAATCAGCGCGATGTATTTCACGGTGAAACCGCCTCTGATGAGGCGCTCGGAATAGTCCTCGACGGTCGGAAAATACCACGGCACGGCGCCCTCGCCGTCCAGGCCGCGCCGGTTGAGCGCATCGACCAGCGCGGTGCGAATTTTCTCGACGCACCGATGCCCGCCCATTTCCGCGACGAAACGCCCGCGCGCGCGGAGTGCGCGCCGCACACCGGCGATAACGTCATCGGCGTTGCGCATCCAATGTAGCGCGGCGTTGCTGAAAACCGCGTCGAACTCGTCGCTGAACGTGAGATGCTCCCCGTCTATCACCCGCGCGTCGACGCCCAGCTCCCGCGCCCCGCGAATCTGCGGTTCGCTCGCATCGACACCGACGACCTCGCAGCCCATCGCCACCAGCTTCGCGGTCAGAGCGCCGTCACCGCATCCGAGGTCGAGGATACGCTCGCCCGGCCGCGGCGCCAGCAGCTCGACCACCGGCATCCCGAGGTCGGAGACGAAACGGGCGTTGCGTGCATATCGATCGGGGTCCCAGCTTTGCGGATTTTCCGTCGTTGGTTTCATCGCGCACTCCATCCTTGGCAACAGCTAATACTTAACTCATGTTAATAGTTAGGCATCGGCAATAATGCAAGCACCCTGGAATGCGCATGACGCCGCATCCCGCGCTCCAGGTCGGCGGAGGCGTCCAACTGGGTCCGAACATTTGCGATGGCGTCGCATGCCCATAGTCGGGAAATCTGACCAATTCACGACTTGATGTGACTCCCAAGCCTTTGAGGCGAGTGCGCGATCCGATGCCGCTCGCCTCTTTTTCGCACCAACTGTCTTGCGACTGCCTAATCTGGTTTGGGTGTGAGCCTTGCCGAGATTGCGCGGCCTTGTTATCTGAGGCTTCTCGACTGCCTGGCCGTCACAAGAGAGGAACCCGCCATGCTGAAGGGAATCGATCATTTCGTAATAGTCGTGCCGGAACTCGAGGCCGCGATCAAAAGTTACGGCGAACTCGGCTTCACCGTGGTTCGCGGCGGCAAGCACAACATCGGAACTCACAACGCGCTGATTGCCCTTGCCGATGGATCGTACATCGAGCTGATCGCGTTCCTCACGCCGGTGACCGGACATCCCTGGTATGACGCGATGAGCAAGAGCGGCGGCATCGTGGATTTCTGCGCGCAGACCGATGACCTGGTTGCCGACGTCGCGACGTTTCGCCGCGCCGGCATCAGCATCAACGACCCGAACGGAATGACGCGCGACCGTCCCGATGGCTATCGGCTGAGCTGGGTACTTTCGATTCCAAATGCGCCGTTCAATGGCAGCGTTCCGTTTCTCATCAAGGATGAAACCCCGCGCGACGAACGCGTGCCGCGCGAGCGGACGCATCGCAACGGCGTTACGGGTCTCGCAAACCTCGTGCTCGCGGTCGCGGATGCGGCGAAAGTCACGGAGTGGTATCGCACGATCACAGGAAGCCCGGGCAATGCGATCGAGCACGGCGACCTCGATGCGGTGGGCACGCGCTTTCAGCTCGGCAGCCATCAGCTCGATATCGTTTCGCCGCGCGGACCGGGCGGACCGGTCGCGGAACTCCTTCGCACCCGAATTGCGGGACCGTATCGAGCGACGCTTATGGGCGGACGCGAGCCCAACGCCCGGAGCGCCGATATGAAAGACCTCGATCTCGCACTTACGCAACAGGCGCGGCTGAGAATCGCCTAAGGAGTGAGCGATGGCAGCGGGACCGATCAGCTTCGGATTCACCCTACCGCAACGCGGCGTCTTCTTCGGCATCGCGAGCTGGCCGGAAATGCTCAAGCTCGCGCAAGATGCCGAGCGCTCCGGAGCGTTCGATTCGATATGGGTCGGAGATAGCGTCATGGCGAAGCCGCGGCCGGAATCCATCGCGCTGCTGGGAGCGCTGAGCGCGGCAACCGAACGCATGAGGTTGGGCGTCGGATGCATGGCGAGCTTCCCGATTCGCGACCCGATCGTGTTCGCGTATCAATGGGCGACGCTGGATCTGATATCGAACGGCCGGATGTGGCTCGCCGCGTGTACCGGAATCGTCGCGGGCGGCGTGAGCGCGCGCGAGGGCGCAGTGTGGGGCATCAGCGACGGCCAGCGTGGCAACCGGATGGCGGAAAATATCGAGATATGCCGACGACTGTGGAGCGAAGACAAGGTCAGCTTTAAGGGAAAGTACAGAACTTTCGACGGGGTCTCGATTTTGCCGCGGCCGGTGCAAAAGCCATGTCCGATTTGGATTGCCGCGAACCCGCCACCGCCCACCGCCGAGAAGCCGATGCGGCGCGTCGCGAAAATCGCCGACGGCTGGATGACAGTGCAACTGTTTCCGAAGATGTTCGCGGCGAATTGGGCGCGCCTCGCGGACGCGCTGCGAGCCGAGGGTCGCGATCCCGCGAGCTTCGGCAACATCGAGTACCACAACATCAACATCAATCCCGACCGCAACGCCGCGCTCGAAGAATCGAAACGTTTCCTCGACGAGTACTATGGTCCGGTCTTCGCCCCTGAGATGGTTGCGTCGTGGACCGCGGCCGGCACGCCCGAGCAATGCGCTGAGCATCTGCGCGATCTCGCGAACGATGGCGCCAAGGCGATCACCTTGCGCATCACCTCATGGGATCAGAAGGGCCAGTTGCAGCGGCTGGTTAATGAGGTATTGCCGCGCGTTCATGGCTGAGTCGTTGTCGAAGTCAAAGCGGCTGGCGTAGTAGAATCGCCGCCGGTGCGCACTATCTTCAACGTTCCGCGGATTTTCATCGGCGCGCGGCGGGCGTGACCTCGCACAACCTGGACGGATGGATGATGGGGCGCGAGGCGGTGCTCGCGACCTTCGCACGCTGTGCGCACAATTTCGACGTCGCGATCATCGAAGGCATGATGGGCCTGTTCGACTCTGCGACGCCGATGGGCGACGAGGGTTCAACCGCCGAAATAGC
>JBGPMZ010000345.1:0-4100 GCA_041487255.1 Binataceae bacterium (SeqCode)
CCATCGCCGCCGCGATCACATAGCGGCGATCGTGGCCGGTCACTCCCTCGGCCAGCAGCATCAGCCATAGCGCCATCAACGCGTCGGGCAATGCGGCGAGCAGTGATAGCCCGAAAGCGATCGTCAATAGGCGCGGCTCCGCGTGATAGCCACGTTTGAGCGCGCGCCACATTGCGGGAATCGCCGCGGGCAGATCGTCACGCGGGCTCATCGAGCGCCTCTCCTTCATCGCGGCCGTTCGCATCGCCGAAGCGCGATGCCTGCAACTCGAACATGGTGCGGTAGCGTCCGCCGAGAGCGATCAGTTCGTCATGCGTTCCCAGTTCGATTACGTGGCCATGTTCGAGCACGCAAATTCGGTCGGCGTGCCGCACGGTGGAGAATCGATGCGAGATCAGAATCGTGGTGAGGTTCTTGGTCGCCTTGAGCACGCGATCGAAAATCTCGCCCTCGCCGCGCACGTCGAGTTGGGCCGTCGGCTCGTCGAGGAGCACCACACCGGCGCCGAGTTCCACCGCGCATAGCGCCCGTGCGAGCGCGACGCGCTGCCACTGGCCGCCCGAGAGGTCAGTGCCGCCCGGGTATCCGCGCGCGAGTACGGTATCGAGCGATGCGAGATGCGCGGCGCCCGCCATGACCAGCGCACGCTGGATCACATCATCGGACGCGCCGGCAGGTGAAACGTTGTCGCGCAACGCCAGTTCGAAGCGAGTGAAATCCTGGAAGACCGCGGTCAGGCGGGCACGCCATGCGTCGATATCAAGCTCGCGCAGATCAACGCCATCGATCTCGATGGCGCCTTGCTGCGGGTCATACAAGCGGCAAAGGAGCTTCGCCAGGGTGGTCTTCCCGGCGCCGTTCCGGCCGACGATCGCGAGCGAGGAGCCGGGCGATATCGTCAAATCGAATCCGGCGAGCACCGGTTCCGTTGCGGTCGGGTATGCGAAGGTCACGTTGCGAAAGCGGATCTCATGCGCCGAAGTGGCGGGCTTTCGGTTGCCGCGCATCAGTGCGCCTGCGGGGCTCATCGCTTCCTGCAAGCGCAGCACCGCACCGGCCGGAGCGGCGGCGCCATCGAGCGCCCATGACAACCCGCCAAACGCGATGCTGCTGGTTCCGACTGCGACGCTGGCAAAGGTAACCAGTTGCCCCACCGCGAGGTGTCCGGCAATCGCATCCGCGGCCATCGCCGCAAACACCACCAGGTTCGCGGTCAGCACGATGAGCAGGCTCCAGAGCACTGGCCGCTCACGCAGCCGCGTCGCTTCCCATCGCAGATCGAACAAGCGCCGCCTGCGCGAAGTGAAGCGCTCGATCGTCCATGCTGCCAATCCGAAGAGTCGTAACTCCTTGGCCGCCGGCGGATCGACTGCGAGGCGATAAGCGTAGTCGGCGTGGCGCTGAGCCTCACGGACTTCATTGGTATTGCGATCGCGCCAGACGCCGCTTTCGCGCAGGAGCCAATGCGTGCTGAGCCATGCGCCCGCGAGCAGGAGCGGAGCCCACCACGCGTAGGCCGCGAGCACCAAGGCCGAGAGCAGTCCGCCGATCATCTCGACCAGTCCCGAGGCGATGAAGTCCATCGAGATGCTCAAGGGCGGTCCGCTGATGCCGAGGTCGAAGTCGCGCGCCATCGCGAGGTCGGTGGTCAAGCGCTCGTCCTCGAGATGGCCCATTCCCGGCGGAGTGACGCATGCGATCGTCAACTGGTCATAGAGCCATGCGGCGGTTCGGCTGCCGAGGTTGGCGCCGACCGCGTGGTGCAGCGGTGGCAGTATTTGAAGAAGTACAAATACGGAGCCCACGGCAACAAGGGGCAGGACCATGGGACTGCCGCGTTGCACGGCGCCGACCAGGGCCCCCATCGTGATCGCGAACAGCGCCGGTAGAGTTCCCCGCAGCCCCAGCGCGCTCCACCATGCGATCGCAAGCGCACGGTCGGCCTTCGGCAAAACGCCGCAGAACTTCCACTCCGGACGCGCCCTCAAACGATCGAACATAGACACATACCTATAACCTTTCGGAGGCCGGTTAGGTTACGGGTAAAGATGATTAACTCCGCCTTGCGCTTTGGGGCTCCGCAAGCGCTTGGGGATACCGGCTGAGGAGAAGATCAGCTAAAATGAACTCGGTTGATCGAAGGTAAGGGAACGGGCGCGGCAGACGATCCAAGATCCAAAACAAACCCATTGCGAATGCGAAACGTCGGTCAGAGTTCTCGTGAAAATTACCAAACGAAGCCAAATGATCGAGGAGAATACAGGACTTTCGCTGAACGTTCGCTTCAATTTTCGAGGGATCCTGGGCTCAGATCCCGTATCGAAGCCGCATCTTTCCGCAGCGACGAAAGCGCAAAAACAAACCCATTGAGTCCACTTATCGACGTTACGTCGGTAAGAGCTTCAGTCGCTCTCGCGACGTAGCTGGGCCATCGCCTCCGTCAGCGCCTTCCGCTGAGCCGTACCAAGCTTGGGGTAGGTCAGCTTCAGCTTCGCCAGGGTCTCGACGATGACCTCGGCGACCACCACCCGGGTGAACCACTTGTTGTCGGCGGGCACCACATACCACGGCGCGTCCGCGGTCGCGGTATGCGCGATCATCTCTTCATAGGCCTCCAGGTAGTCGTCCCATCGTTCGCGTTCGCGCACGTCGGAGGGCGACAGCTTCCAGTTTTTCGCGGGTTCGCTGAGCCGTTCGAGGAAGCGCTTCTTCTGCTCCTCCTTGGAGACGTTGAGGAAGAACTTCCGGATGATGATTCCGTTGCGAGTGAGGTAGCGCTCGAATCGAACGATGTCCTCGAAGCGCTCCTTCCAGATATGTTTCGTTACGAACGAAGGCGGGAGGTGCTGGCGCGCGAGTAGTTCGTCATGCACGCGCACGACCAGGACTTCCTCGTAGTAGGAGCGATTGAAGATGCCGATCTCGCCGCGGCGTGGGAGGACTTTTGGTCGCGCGCCATAGGTAGTCGTGGTCGAGTTCTTCCGTCGAGGGCTCCTTGAACGCGTAGACCTGGCATCCCTGTGGATTGACCCCCGACATCACGTGCTTGATCGCGCTGTCCTTCCCGGCCGCGTCCATCGCCTGGAACATCACCAGCAGCGCCCATCGATCCTGCGCGTAGAGCCGGTTCTGCAACTCAGCCATCTGTTGGATGCCGCGCTGGAGTACCTCGACTGCATCTTCGTTTGACTTGAGGCCTCGCGTCTCGCCGGGGTCATAGTCCTTGAGACGGAAGTGTTTCCCATGCTCGACGCGGAACGGCTTGATGAACTTCTCGCGCTTCATGCGTGGATCCTATTGGGAGCCGGCAAAGAATCCCACGGAGCGCGAAGGAACGATAGCCTTGGTGAAGATGCGCGATCGGAGATATCCTGACTGATGCGCGGATGCATCCAGTGCGCACCAGGTTCATCAAGCTAGCCTTCCTCGCCGTGATTTTCGCGAATGCGGGATCTTGCTCGCTATACCAAAACTACGAAAGGAGCGAGCCCGCGAAGGTTTTGGAACTCGAGGCGCGGCTGGTGCACGCGGGTTTCCGCAGAGTTCCCATCGAGACCCCCGAACAGGACGGCGCAGTCGAGGATCTTCCGCTGCATCGGCTCAACCGCTATGCGAGCGCCGACGGCAGCGTCTTCTGGTATGCGGATCCGACCATCTGCCAATGCCTGTATGTCGGCGACCAGCGAGCCTACGACAGCTACGCGGGCATCCTGGAACAGGAACATGACATCGCCGAGTACATGAACAACGAACGGCCGGAGCAGATCGTGAATCTCACTCCCTTCGGCTATGCGTTCCCGCCTCCGCTGATTTTCGGCCGCTGGCCGGTGGGGATTCGCAGCTATGGGCATTTCCACTCGGGAGGCGGAAGTGGCGGCAGCGTAACATCGAAAAATAGCGGCGGTGGTGGCCGAGGCGTGACCTCCCGAAGTCACGGCGGAGGGGGCATCCACTCGCGCGGTGGACACGGAGGAGGCCATCATGGGGGTGGCATCCACGGCCGTCATTGAACCCAAGGTCTATCTTGATATTTGTTTATCGCAACGTATGATCGCGCACTTGGCGTCCCGTGATCGAAGATCGCTAGCGGATGGTAGGAA
>JBGPMZ010000346.1:0-4092 GCA_041487255.1 Binataceae bacterium (SeqCode)
ATCTGTCGTGGACGAAGAAAATCCGCCATCCCGGCGAAGTGTGCAAGAAGGGCGACGAGATCGAAGCGGTGGTTCTCGGCATCGATGTCGAGAACGAGCGTGTCAGCCTCGGCGTCAAGCAACTGGCGCAGGATCCGTGGGATACCATCTCGGAGCGCTATCCGCTCAACACGCGCATCAACGGCAAGGTAAGTTCGGTCGCGGACTTTGGCGTGTTCGTCGAGATCGAGGAAGGCATCGAGGGCCTCATCCACATCTCGCAGCTTTCCAACGAGCGCATCGACAAACCCTCGTCGCTGTACAAGGTGGACGATCCGGTCGAGGCGCTGGTGGTGCAATTGGAACCGAAGGAAAGGCGAATCGGCTTGTCGGTCAAGGCGCTCAAGCAGCACGAAGAGCGCGAGGAGATGCAGGCCTACGTCAAGAAGGAGCACGAGGCCGCGCGCTTCTCGATGGGCGACATCCTCAACGAGGAGCTGCGGCTGGATCGCGATGACGGTGAGCGTCGTCGGGCTGGGAAGGCTCGTAACAACTAAGATCATAGAGGCCGGGTTAGTAGCGCGGCGACGGGATGACCAAGCGCGGAATAATCGAGGAGTTGCTGACCCGGCATCAAAAGTTCACGCATCGCGAGTCCGAGACGATCGTCAACGCGATGTTCGATGAAATGGCCAAAGCGTTGGCGGGCGGCGCACGCGTCGAGATTCGCGGCTTCGGAAGCTTCGGGGTGAAGAAGCGCCGCGCCCGCCAGGGACGCAATCCGAAAACCGGGGTCGCGGTCAAGGTCGACGCTAAACGCATCCCGTTCTTCCGCGCCGGAAAGGAACTCAAGCTGGAAGTTAATGGCGCGGAAGTCCCCCAAGCGCGCACCCGCGCCGCGCGCTAAGGCGCCGAGCGACACCGACCTCTATGCCAATGGCATGCGGCTGTGGGCTCCGTGGCGCTATCAATACATCCGAACGGCCGGGGCTAGGCAGGATTCCTGCATCTTCTGTTTCGGGAAACTCGACGCCGCCCAGCGCAAGCGCCGCCTCATTCTTTACGCCGGCGAGAATGCGCTCGTCATGCTCAATCGCTATCCCTACAACAACGGGCATCTGATGGTGGCGCCGCGGCGTCACGTCGCTTCGCCGGAACTTCTGACTCGCGAACAGCGCGGCTTCATCGCGGAGCTGGTTTCGGATTGCTGCGTGCAGTTGCGCAAGGCGCTGAATCCTTCGGGTCTAAATGTCGGCGCGAACCTTGGGCGCAGCGCGGGAGCGGGAATCGCCGACCATATGCATTGGCACATCGTGCCGCGATGGGATGGCGACACCAACTTCATGCCCGTGCTAGCCTCTACGCGCGTGCTGTCGCAGCATCTGGAGTCGAGCTTTGAGATGCTCGCGCCGCTTTTCAAAGCGATCGAAGCCGAACTAAGCCGCGCCTGACGGAACAAGAATTTTTCTCACCGTGTGGGATCCTCCGCCATGCCGCGCGCCCATTCCTTCCGGCACAGCGGGGCGTCGAAAGTTGCCAGCTTCAGCCTATAGCGCCGCGCCACTTGAACCAGATGCGCATCGGTGACGTCCTTGCTCGTACTGACTCGTGGCAGCGATTGTGCGCGCGTCGCATCTCCTAAGAATCGATGTGATCGCATCCTGACGATAGCGCCTAGCGCGGCTATTGCATCCTCGAAGCTCGCACCGTAGGCCGGGCTGAGGCTCACTCTGAGAAAACCCATCTCGCTGATTGGACAGGTCGCGAAAGATTTGGTTCCGGTGATCCACCGGTTCGCTCGGTAGAATTCGGTGTGCGACTCCCATACGCACGCTATTAGGAAGTTCACATCAAGCAAATGGCTCAAGGAAGCTCCTCCAGCAACGCGTTGACGCTCTCGGTCGTCATCGGAGGAGCGCCTTGCGCCGCTACGAGGACCGGTCGGCCGAACCGCCCTCGCTTGAGCTTGGCGGGACGCGGAGATACTCGCTCGAGGACTAACTTTTGGCCCTCGATTTTCATTTCGACTTGGTCCCCGGTCCTCAAGTTCAAGGCCTTTCGGAATCGCGCCGGGATTACCAATTGCCCCTTGGTAGAGAGCCTCGAAGTGCTCATGGATTCAGCCTTACACGTCTTACCATCGGGGCCAAGACAAGCACCCTTCTTTGGCGCCATCGGAGTACCCTCGCTGCCGGCGCGTCCGCGCGCGTGATGGGAGTTTCTGGCGCTGGAAAGATGGAGAGTGCGGTGGCCCCGAAACTTTCGACCAAATTTCCAACGGGAAATGGTTGAGCAGCACCGATGCGCTGGTCGGCGAAACTGAACGTCCTATACTCCTCGTTTTCAGTACGCTGCCCGACCCCAACAGCCAACTGTGGTTTGTGCGGGACGGCACCTTCCCTTACGTTGATAAATTCGGGGCGAAACTTGAGATCCCACGAATGAAGGTTCTGACCAGTCCAGGATCGGCATCCTCGAAACTCGGCTCTTTGGAATCCGATCCAAAACCATGATTTGCTGGGCCTGCGAAAAGCGCAGCTCTCACAAAATTTGCCTCACACATTTGAACGCGTATGGTCGTAGGGCGGTCGTCTTCGCCGGATGGTGTGTGTTACCATCGCTACGAAGATGCAACCGCCGCCGCTTTTCAAAGCGATCGATGCTCAATTAATGTAGAAAAAGGCGTCTGCCGGAATATCGATGGATCAAAATCTGCTCAATCTGCATACCTTCGGCGAACTTAAGAGCGCCGGCTACAAAATCAAACCGGTCCGAATCGAGATGCGCGACAACCTGCTGGTGCAGCTGCGCAACAAAGTGCGCATCATGCCGGGCATCATCGGTTACGATGACACCGTGCTGCCGGAGATCGAGAACGGCGTGCTCGCTGGACATCACATGGTGTTCCTCGGCGAGCGCGGCCAGGCCAAGTCCCGCCTCATCCGCTCGCTGGTGCTGTTCCTGGACGAATACGTGCCGGCGATCAAAGGATGCGAGATCAACGATGATCCGTCGGCGCCGATCTGCCAACGCTGTCGGCGGCTGCAGATGGAGCAGGGCGATCAGCTCGAGATTTCGTGGATCGGCCGCGATCATCGCTATGCGGAGAAGCTCGCAACGCCTGATGTTTCGGTGGCGGACCTGATCGGTGAAATCGATCCGATAAAAGTTGCCGAGGGTCGCTACCTCGCGAATGAAGAGACGATTCACTACGGGCTGATCCCTCGCGTCAACCGCGGCATCTTCGCCATCAACGAGCTGCCCGACCTGACCGAGAAGGTGCAGGTCGGGCTGTTCAATTTGATGGAGGAGAAGGACGTCCAGATTAAGGGTTACAAAATTCGCCTGCCCATCGATGTGGTTTTCTGCGCGAGCGCGAATCCGGAGGACTACACCTCGCGCGGACGCATCATCACGCCGCTCAAGGACCGCTTCGATATCCAGATTCGCACGCACTATCCGAAGACCGTCGAGCAGGAAATCGCGGTGATGGAGCAGGAGGCGACGCTGCCGCCGGAGTCGGGGATGGCGCTGCGGATTCCGCAGTTCATCAAGGAAATCGTCGCGCAGATCACCTTTGAGGCGCGCGGCTCCAACGAGATCAATCAAAGCTCCGGCGTGTCGGTGCGGGTCTCGATCAACAATTTCGAATCGATACTTTCCAATGCCGAGAAGCGTGCGGTGATCAATGGCGAGAACGAAATCGTGCCGCGCATTTCGGACCTCCATTCGCTCTACGCCTCGACGGCCGGCAAGATCGAGCTCGAGTACGTCGGCGAGGACAAGAAGGAAGGCGACCTCATCGAGCGGCTGATCAATCGCGCGGTGCTCAAGACCTTCGATCGCTACTTCAAGATGGACGATCCGCAGCTTAAGAAGGTCGCCAACTATTTCGAAGGCGGATGGGGCGTCGAGGTTTCCGACAACGCACCGTCATCGGATTACACCGAGCCGCTTCGCGAGGTCGAAGGTCTGCGCGAATCGATTGTCTCGCTCGGACCGTTCGAGACGCCGGGCCTGATGGCGGCGGCCAGTGAACTGATTTTCGAGGGACTGCATCTGCATCAGAAGCTCAACAAGGATCGCGAGGGCGGACGTTTTTCGTATCACGCC
>JBGPMZ010000347.1:0-4086 GCA_041487255.1 Binataceae bacterium (SeqCode)
GTTGTCGGTGCAGCCTCGACGGTGACGATGGCGCGATGTCCCTCGGTCCGCGTCGTGGCAATCGTGCCTGGGAAAATGTTGCGGGCGCTGATCTCGTGCGGCCTGCGCTTGGCGATCATGATGTCGCCGGCGCGAATCGCCACCCGCATCGGCGCGCCGCGTTTCGTATGAGTCAGCGGCACCTCCAGCTCGAGCGCCCCGCCCGACAGCGCACACATCATCGTGCCGCGCTCCTCGTGTACCGCGGACACGGTCGCGTCGAACAGGTTTTCGAATCCCGCCAGCTGCGCGATGGTTTCCTGGCGCGGCGCATCGAGGACTTCCGTCGGATGCCCGCGAGCAATGATTTTCCCGGCTTCCAGCACTACCACGTTCTCGCCCACCGCGAACGCCTCCTGCAGCGAATGCGTGACATAGATGATCGGTATGCCATGTGCGGCGTTCCACGCGCGCAGGTCCTCGATAATCGCCGACTTGGTTATCGCATCGAGTGCCGCGAGCGGCTCGTCGAGCAGCAGCATCGCGGGGTCGGTGACCAGCGACCTCGCGAGCGCGACGCGTTGCTTTTCGCCGCCGGAAATTTCACCGGGCTTGCGCCGGGCGAGGCTGCCAACCTTCATCTCATCGAGGATGGCCGCAGCCCGTTCGCGGCGCGTATTTGCGGGCAGTTTCGCGAGGCCGTACTCGATGTTCTGCCCGGCCGTGAGATGCGGGAATAGCGCGAGATCCTGAAACAAGAAACCGACCGAGCGTATCGCGGGTGGAAGATTGATGTTCGAGTCGGCATCGAACAGCACGCGGGAGTCGAGCGCGATACGGCCCGCGTCGGGACGCACCAGCCCCGCGATGCAGTTGAGCAGCGTGGATTTTCCCGACCCCGAGCGTCCGAACAGGATGGTGATGCCGGGCCACGCGATGAACTTCGCTTCCAGCGCGAAGCTCGGCGAGTGTTGCTTGCGAATGTCGACTGCGAGCGTCACAAGCTTGATTTCATGACCGCGCGCACGATCATTCGGCGGCAGAACGTGCGGGGATCGAGGCATTGCGATCCTGCGGCCATAGCGCCCAGATCTTTCGATTCAACGAGTAGGTGATCGAGAGAACGATGAACGAAAATATCAGCAACACCAGCGCCGCATGATTTGCGCTCGCATAATCGAGCGCCTGCACATCGTCGTAAATCGCGATAGAGATCGTTTCGGTGACCCCGGGAATGTTGCCACCCACCATCAGCACCACACCGAACTCGCCGAGCGTGTGCGCGAAGCTGAGCACCATCCCGGTGACGACTCCGACCATCGAAAGCGGTAGCACGATGCGAAAAAAGGTGCGCATCCGCGACGCGCCCAGGATCGCCGAAGCGTTGAGCAGGTTGCGATCGACCAGGCTGAACGATGCCACCATCGGCTGCACTGCGAACGGCAGGCTGTAAATCACCGACGCGACGGCGAGGCCTTCGAACGTGAACGGCAGCAGATGGCCCGACCAGGATCGATAGAGCCTGCCGAGCGGACTTTGCTGTCCGGTGGCAACGAGCACATAGAAGCCGAGCACGGTCGGCGGCAGTACCAACGGCAAGGCAACGATTGCTTCGACGATGAACTTCCACCGCCGGGGCGAGAAAGTGATCCAGCACGCGATCGGAAGTCCGATCAGCAGCAGAATCGCGCAAACTAGCGTGGCGAGCTTGAGCGAGAGAAAAAGCGCGGCCCAGTTCATCGCTTGACCTGACTTACTCGCATGTCCTGACGACATATGCCATGGTAGTTGCGGCTGAGACAAGCATCATGGCTGACAAGGAACATCCGGTCCGCACCGGCCGCGTGGCCGGAGACCTCAGCCAGGGTGAGCTGGCCAAACGCTCCGGCATCTCGCGCCAGGCGCTCGGTGCAATCGAAGCCGGCACCTATCAACCAAGTGTATCAGTCGCGCTGGCGCTGGCGCGCGAACTCGGCGCGAGCGTCGAGGCGCTATTCGGCGAGAATCGCGATGCCATCCGCCACGTTCATGCGCGATGGGATGGTGACATCACGCCGAACTCAGGTGGCAAGACGCGAGTGGCGCTCGGACGAGTCGGTGGCAAGTTGGTCGCGCTGACGCAGGCGCCGGTTCGTCTCGCGCTGGCATCGGCGGCGGGCGTCGTCGAACGTACCGGGCGCGGCGGCGCTGAGGTGGCAAGTTTCCGCTCCGATGAAGAAATCGATACCACGCTGCTGATCGCGGGATGCGATCCGGCGGCGCCGCTGCTCATCGAATGGCTCGCGCGCCGGCGCTCGCCGGTCTCGATAGCGGCGCTGAGTTGTTCGAGCGGCAGAGCGCTCGATGCGTTGCTGGGGGGGCGCGCGCACATCGCAGGCGTGCATCTGCGCGATCCGAAAAGCGGCAATTTCAACTCCCGTGCGGTGACTCGCGGGCTGAAGCGTCACTCTGCGATGCTGGTGAACTTCGCGCGATGGGAACTCGGCATCGCCACCGCGCCCGGCAATCCGCTCAGGATTAGAGGCTTCGCCGATCTCGCACGGCCTCGAATGCGCATCGCCAACCGCGAACTCGGCGCCGGCGCGCGTGCCGCGCTCGACGAAGCGATCGCCGAAGGCCGCATTCGTGCCGATACGATCGAAGGTTACGGGCGCGAGTTTGCCGGACACCTCGAAGTCGCGGAAGCGATTGCGACCGGGGAAGCCGACTTCGGCGTCACGATTCGAGTTGCCGCCGATGTCTATGGCTTGGGGTTCGTGCCGATTCGCGAGGAGCGCTATGACCTGCTCATTCTCAAGCGCGACCTCGATTCGATGCCGGTCACGGCGATGCTCGACGCGCTCAACTCGCGCCATCTGGCGCGCGAGGTCGCTGAGCTATGTGCCTACGACACGTCGCAGATGGGTACCGTGATGGCGCATCTGAACTGAGCTAGCGGAACTTCTCCAACATTCATTCGCAGTGCGGCCTTTCCAGATTCCAGTTGGCCCTAACCTCTACTTGGACCAAGATCGATTAAGCACACCCACAGGCGAGGTATTTGGATGAAGGTCGGAGTCGCTGCTGTCGTGGCCGTAATTCTGATGATGTGGTTATCGGCGATCGCTCAGGCGACCAACTTTTGCGTTTCTTTCGGCACTGCCCACATCGTCGCCAGCGGTTTGACAATACCGGTTAAGGGAACTTGCTTCGCGTTCAACGGCTTCTATGCGAACAAGGCGGGTTTTCTTCTCGCCGGTGACATCTGCAAGAGTTCCGACGGGACTACGGTTCTGTTCAATACCTTTACCCAGTTCCAGGGGAAACCGGACTCTCTGGTCGGGACGTGGTCAACTTCCAACGGTATGGGTTCGGGCAATGAGTGCAACAGCAGCTGCGTTGCGTTCTCGGTTGCGGTTACGAAGTGTCCCGCCAAGGTGACGGTCCCCGCCGAGCGAACCGGTTTCGAAGCGGAGGCGCCGGCGAACTTCCTGACCGAGATGCCCTAGCCGCCGCGGTCGCCCTCATCGATGAGCGGGAATCAATCAGTCGTCGGAAAATGAAATCCGATCGTTGAAAAGTTGGTCGGGACGGCGAGATTTGAACTCGCGACCCCTTGCACCCCAAGCAAGTGCGCTACCAGTCTGCGCCACGCCCCGACCGCGAGCCGTTGATTATAGTCGCGCCGCCGCGAAAACAATACCTTGCCGGCATTTCGTCGTGGCGCGAGCGCCCTCAACATTGAACCCGCTATGCCTTTGCAGATAGAAAGACCGCAGGAGAACGCCATGCTGCGATATCGTAGTTTCCAGGAAATCGTCGACCATCCGGGCTTGCGCATCGTGTTAGTCAAAGGCAGTGCGAGTCCATGGGGGCAGGCGGCCAAGACGATTTTCGAAGTTAAGGGCTTGGACTATGTCGCCGCGCCTTGGATGGCGGGTGAACTCAACGCCGACATCGTCAAATGGGGCGGCGAAACCAGCGCGCCCATCGTCGCATGGGCCAAGGAAAAGCCGATCCATCGGTGGATCGACATCCTGTATCTAGCCGAACGGCTCGCTCCCAAACCGTCACTGCTTCCGAAGGACGCAACGCAGCGCGCGCTGATGATTGGACTGTCGCACGAAA
>JBGPMZ010000348.1:0-4073 GCA_041487255.1 Binataceae bacterium (SeqCode)
AGGCGGGTTTGACGCCGAATGCATTCGCCATCGGCGCGCGCGCGTCGGTCTCCATTGCGAGGACCGAGTTGCCGGCGTCGGAGGTCGCGAGCGCGAGTGCGGCGCTGACCGAAGTGGTGCCGACGCCGCCTTTGCCGAGAAAAAAAACGACTCGGCGCTGCACGAGCTGGGTGAGCATCGAAGCCGCGCCGGGATGTGAGGTGCGAGGAATCGGGTTCTGCCTTCGCCTACCAGCGCAGGATATTTGCGCCCCAGGTCAGACCGCCTCCGCACGCACACAACATGATCAAGTCGTTGTCCCGAATGCGCTTTTGCTCCAGCGCCTCGTCGAGCGCGATCGGAACCGACGCGGCCGAGGTGTTTCCATACGAATCGATGTTGGTGAACACTTTTTCCGACGGAAGACCGAGGCGATCTGCGACCGCATCAATGATGCGCAGGTTCGCCTGATGCGGCACGATGAGGTTGACATCCCCAAGTTCCACGCCGGCGCGCGCTGCGACGTCACGCGAAACCTCGGCCATGCTCTTTACCGCGATCTTAAAAAGCTCGGGGCCCTTCATTTTGATCGCGTCGTCGGGATTGCGATGGATCTCCGAATCGAGCGAGGCGCGCGTGCCGGTCGAGCGCACCGAGAGCATGTCCCAATACTTGCCTGACGATCGGAGCAGGCTGCCCAGCACTCCGCGCTGGCCGCTTTCCGACACCAGGATCGCGGCGCCGGCGCCGTCGCCGAACAACACGCAGGTGCGCCGATCGTTCCAAACGACCAACGTCGAGAGCGCGTCGGCGCCGACCACCAACACCCGCCGATAATCGCCCGCCCGGATCGATGAATCGGCGACCGAGAGCGCATACACGAAACCCGAACATGCCGCGGCTACATCGAAGGCGGGAATCTGGTCCGCGCCCAGCGCGGTCTGCAGCGAGCAAGCGAACGAGGGGAACGCGTATTCGGATGACACCGTGCCGACGACGATCGCATCGAGGTCGCTCGGCTTGATCCCCGCGCGGTCTAGCGCGACGCGGCTCGCATTGACGGCGATGTCGATCAGCGACTCGCCGCTGCGCATCAGGTAGCGCGCGCCGATTCCAGTCCGGGTTCGAATCCACTCATCGGACGTATCGATCACGCGGCTCAGTTCAGTGTTGGACATCGCGGTGCGAGGCGTCGCGCGCCCGGTCGAGACTATTCGCGAACCCATCCCCGGTCTCCGCTCAGGACCCCGCCCGGAAGGCGAGGGTAGTGTTGGTGCCGCCGAAACCGAAAGAGTTGTTGAGCGCGATGCGGATTTTCTTCTCGCGCGGCTTGTTCGGCACGTAGTCGAGGTCGCACTCGGGATCGGGATGCTCCTGGTTGATGGTGGGTGGCACGATGCCGCGCTCGATCGCGAGCACGCAGAACACTGATTCGATCGCGCCGGCCGCTCCCAGCGTATGTCCCGTCATCGACTTGGTGGAGCTGATGGCGATCTGCGCCGCGCGCTCGCCGAAAATCTTCTTGACCGCCTGGGTCTCGGCGATGTCGCCCTGCGGCGTCGAGGTTCCGTGCGCATTGATGTAGTCGACTTCGTTCGGATCGAGGTCGCTATCCTTCAAACAAATCTGCATGCACTTCGCCGCGCCGATTCCTTCCGGCGAGGGCGAGGTGATGTGATACGCGTCGGAATTGGTGCCGTAGCCGATCACCTCGGCGAGGATTTTCGCGCCGCGTCTGAGCGCGGCTTCGCGTTCTTCGAGGATCAACGCGGCGGCGCCATCGGCCATCACGAATCCGTCACGTTCCTTGTCGAACGGCCGGCTCGCCTTCTCGGGCTCGTCGTTGCGGGTGGAGAGCGCACGCATCACGGCAAATCCTCCGAGGCCCAACGAGGTCAGCGCCGCCTCCGCTCCGCCGACGATCGCGGCATCGAGGTAACCCATCTTCACCATGCGATATGCTTCGCCAATCGCATGGCTTCCCGATGAGCACGCGCTGGTGGTGGCATAGTTGGGGCCGCGCGCGCCATAGCGGATCGAGATCTGTCCGGGCGCGAGATTCGAGATCAGCTTGGGAATGAAGAACGGCGTGATGCGCTTCAGCCCGGTCTTCATGAACTCGCGATGATACTCCTCGATGGTGCGCAGGCCGCCGATGCCGACACCAACCAGCACTCCGACGTTCTCGGCATTCTCCTCGGTGACTTTGAAGCCCGACTGCTGCATGGCCTGTTCGGCCGCGCCGATCGCGTATTGGATGAAGAGGTCCATCTTCTTGATGTCCCGCTTGTCGATCCAATCTTCGGGATTGAAGTCTTTGACCTCGCCCGCGATCTTCACCGGGAACTCGGACACATCGAAACAGGTGACCAGTGCGATGCCGGAGCGGCCCGCCATCAGGGCCTCCCAGTTCTTCTCAACTCCAGTTCCGAGCGGCGTGACCAGGCCGAGCCCTGTCACGACCACGCGGCGATCCAGGATTTGTCTCATCGAATGCCGTCATCCTCCTCAAAAGGCCCGCGCCTGGGCGCGGGCGCGCGCTGGCAACTACCCAGCATCTTGCAATAAATCGGCCTTGGGATCGATACGCGCCAGGATGCGGCGAAGATGCGGACCACCACACAGAACAAAACCGTCGGCGCTCGGCGCGGAATCACTTCTGCTTCTTCCGCCATTCGGTCCAATCGACTTGCGACGACTCGATGACTTCCTGGTCGGCGGGCGCGATCTGATCGGTGAACAGGATCAGGTTGTTGCACGACCAGCGAGCGTTCGGCGCGATGATACTGTCGAAACCCAGGAAGTAGGCGGCGTCGCTGATTGCCTGAGTGGGCTCGTACAGGATCTCGCGGTATCGAGCAGGATCGACCCCAAGCGGAACCATCGCACTCAGATCTCGAAGCCTGAGAGTTTTTGCGGTTCTTACTCTGATTCGATGTAGTCCGTACGTAATCTTCGACGGAAAGATCGGCTGACGTGACAGGTGAAAGTGAACTTCCGCAACGGCTCCATCCGGATTCAGGGAGGTGTAGAGCACGTCGAACAACGTGGGATCCCAGCGCCCGCCGGAAGCACTCCCTTGCAAAGGATTCCGCCCGTGGCGCACAACTCGCCAAGTCTCTCCGTCCCAGCGAACTCTAGCGAAGGCATCGAGCGCGTCGAGCAGTGCGGGATCGCGCGGCTTCCGTGCTCCCGGCATCGCAGGTCAATGTGTCCGGGCACTCATAGGTAGGCGCCGGCATCGAGGCGTTCGATAACGGCGAGAACTTCCTGCGTTCGCTCCGCGACGATCAGGTCGATCGCGCGTTGGTTGTTAAGCAGTGGATGCTTGGCATGAAGCCACAGCCGCGTCTCCGCCGGCGTGTAGAAGTCCGATAGTCGATCGACGACATAGCGCAGCTCGGCGATGATGGTCTGGGTCGCGAGCGGGGGTGACGCCTTGCCGCTCTTCCAGCGCGATACGGTCGGTCGAGACGTGTTGACGATGTTGGCAACGTCCGAGCCCTTGAGCCCGCCACGCTGCTCAAGGTCGACTAGAATTCGAGCTACCGCGCTCTTCACTGTTAAAAAGTATCTGTTACATAATCATTTCGCAATCAGCTCCAGATGAAACTGGATCGAAACGACGAGCAACCGGCCTACTAGATAATTGATGACCATCCTTCTTAGAAAATGACATGCCTTGACAGCGTTACGGAGGAGGTGCGACGGTCCGCGAAAGACTCCCTGAGGTGGTGCATCGTCATGAGTATCTGCGCGAACCTGAATGTCGGCCTGCTTTTTCCGTTTCGAAATCCGCCCGCATGGCGCAAGCCCTTCGCCGATTTTTATGCCGAACAACTCGAGCAGACCCGCGTCGCCGAACAACTCGGCTTCGACGAGATTTGGCTGACCGAGCATCATTTTGCCGAGGACGGTTACTCGCCCGCGATCCTGCCGATTGCATCCGCGATTGCCGCGATCACTAAGCGTATCCGCATCGGGACCTACCTGGTGCTGTTGCCGCTGCACAACGCGGTGCGCGTCGCCGAGGACGCCGCGACGATCGATATTATCTCAAATGGGCGCTTCGATTTGGGCGTCGGCCAAGGATA
>JBGPMZ010000349.1:0-4066 GCA_041487255.1 Binataceae bacterium (SeqCode)
TCGAGAAGATGACGCAGATCAATCGCGGCCGCGCGCTCTACACGCGCCCCGATCATCTGGGCGAGTACATGCTGGTCGACTATCTCGCGAAAAAGAAAAAGCGCGGCTAGCGCCCGGTCGCGCTGAGCGCTTGCTCGCCCGCTTCCGGCAGCGTCCAGGTGCCGCCGATCTCACGCAGCACGATTCGATCTGACTCCGAGCCCGCCGCCGCGATGAGCCGCGACATCGGTTCGTCCATCGGCTCTCTGCCCAACCTGAACGTTCCCCAATGGATTGGCAGCAGGTAGGTCGCGCCGGTCTGCTTGAACATCGACCACACCTGCTCCGGGTTCGCGTGATTCCAGATCCACGGATCGTACGCGCCGTTCGAGAAGACCGCGATGTCAGGTGGATTGCTCGCCAACGGCGCGAACAAGTCGGTGTAGGCGCTATCGCATGCGATCAGCATTCGACGGCCGTTCTTTTCCAGCACGAAGCTGTCGAAGCCATAGTCCATACCGTAGGGTGGCCATCGCTTGCCCCAATGCTGCGCGGCCATCGCGGTGATCTTCAGGCCCGAAAATTCCGTGCTCTCACCCCACTTGAGTTCGCGCACGTCGGAAAAGCCCAGCGGAGCAATTATGCGCGAGCATTTGTCGCATGCGACCACTGTCGCGGTTTTCGGCAGCGCCTTGAGCGACGGCACATCCAGATGATCCATGTGCGCGTGGGTGATCAGGATGAGCTGCACGTCCTGCAGTTCGGCGGGCGCGAGTGGCGGCGGACTCATCCGCTTGGGACCGATGGTGAAAATCGAATCGACCGCGAGGCCGACCCGGTCGAACAGCGACGGGTCGGTGATCACGCGCACACCGAGGAAGTTCATCAGCAGGCAAGCGTGCCCGAGGTTCGATGCAGTAATTCCATCGTTCGGCCAGCTAATCGGGTTCGGTTTGATCGCAGGAGGCATCGGTTTATCGGCGCGCGCCGTCGCGAAGATCGCCGCGCAAACCGCGACAGCTACGACGAGGGCGATCCCGCGAAGATGAGGCCGCATCGAACAACACTACTCCTCCGGTTCCGGAAAACATGGCAGATGCTTGTTGGCGGTATAGGTGTAGTGTTTGCCGTTCCACTCGAAGGTGCCGATCTTCTGCCCGAAGTCATCGGCGATACTTATCATCTGCTCGCTGTCTTGCGGCGTTTCAGCAACGCTGGGCGCATATGCGAGGTAGACCGAATTCTTATCGGGCAGCAGGAACTGGAGCGCGGGATCGAAATGGAGTTTGTCCAGACTGTTCTGTGCGCGCCACCCGTTGGGCGCGCTTCCCCGGGAGCGATAAACGACCCAGCGGTAGCTGTCGGCGGTGCGCTCGACGCGTATTTCGCGCGACTCGATTGCCAACTGCAGGGTGCGGCGGATCTCCTCGATGCCGGGAGGGTTGCGCACCAGTTGCTCGCACTTTAGCGCCTTGTCGTCATCCTTATCGGTACTCGGCTGCTGCGACTGCGAGTTTTCGATGCGAGCCGCTTCGGATGGCCCCGGCAAGACCTCGCTACCGGAAGAGCCTGACGACAAACCACTCATTGATGAGCATCCTGGTATGGAGAAAAACCACACGCCCATCGCCAAGGCGACCGATGCGCGAAGTGTGAATGACAAGTTCACGCAGATTTTGCCTCGCATCATAGTTTGCGCCCGATCACCATCGACGAGGTGAATGGCGGGTTGGGAAGCTCCCGCTCTTCGAGGTCGTGGAATCCCGCATCGCGCATCCACGAGCATACCTCATCGAAGCTGAAGTCGCGCCCATTCGTCGTCAGCAAAAGGTAAAGCGCGAACACCGCTCCGGCAACCGGATGCGTCAGCTCGCGATGCATGATGTGGTCCTTGACGATTAGCATTCCGCCCGGAGTAAGCGCATCGAAGCACTTTCGGATCAGCGCGGAGTTGGTTTCCTCCGCCTCGCTATGGATGATGTTTGACATGAAGATCGCGTCCCAGCCTTGCGGGAGTTGGTCTTTGAGATAGTCGACATTCATCAGTGCGACTCGATCGTGAACAGCCGGCTCGCGCTCTGCAAGTATTTCTTGCGCCACGCTGAGAGTGGCTGGAAGGTCCCAAATCGAGGCGCGCAGATGAGGCCACCGCTTCAGCATCGCGGCGAGGTAGGTGCCGGGTCCACCACCGAGATCCGCGATGCTGTGAACCTCGCGCAGATCGAGGTTCTCCGCTACCCATGCGGCGTCGCCGCGCGCGCGAACCAGGGAGTCCATCGCGCGAATGAAGCGTGCGGCTTCCTCGGGCGTGCCCTGGAACATGTCGGGCGTGCGGGCGGGCTTGCCGGTGCGAATCGAATCCTCCAATCGGCCCCAGAGGTCCCATAGCTCGGCGTCGAAGAGAATCATGCCGCCGAGGTATTCGCTGGATTCGCGCAAGAGATAGCGCCGGGCGGAGTCAGTCAGCGTGAAATGTCCATCGCTCTTGTCGATCAGTCCAACTGCGGCGAGCGCATTGGCGAGAAGGCCGGTTGCTCGTGCGTCGGAACCGATTTCGCGCGCGAGCGAGGTTTCGTCGAGCGCGCCTCGCGCGAGCACGTCGAAGAGGCCCAGCTTCAACGCAACCTGAATCGCGCGCGCTTCGGCGTGTCCGCCGGCCATCGCGGCAATTTCGCCGAAGCCAATTTTGCGCGAGGGTGGATTCTTAGCGGACAAAGTCCTGCGTGACGTAGGTAAGGCCGTCGCTCGAACGTGCGATGCCGATTCCGGTCTCGACAAAGTCCGGCGAGAGCAGGTTGGCGCGATGATCCGCACTGTCGAGCCATCCCTTTACGGCGCGCTCACCGAGCGATTCGAGCTTATGGTAGTCGTCAACGTAGATGTTCTCGCCGACCGCATCGCATTCAACCCCAACGCCGCGAACCCGATCGGCCGGGGTGCTGCCTTCGGGGCTGTTGTGATCGCGGTAATGTCGAATCGCCATGTCGTAGCTATGCCCCCGCGCGACGACCGCGAGGCGCGGCGAGAACTTCAGCGCTTTGAGCCCGCGCCGCGCCCGCTCTTTGTTCACCTGGTTTATGATGTCGGACTCCGGCTCACTGACGCCCGCCATCTCCTCGGGCGAGGGCGGGGCATTGCGCGTCAGATACACGCGCATCGCGACGGCGGCCAGCAGCGCGGTTACAACGACCCCGATTCCGGCCTGGAGCGCGCGCCGCCGGCGCTTGACCACCTTTGGGGTGCGCATCGGGATGATTTTGGCAGGGCCCCGTGGTCGTCTGGCGGGCCCGCGGCCGGTGGCGGAAGATGGCTTCATGGGCGCAACCCGCTACATCCGGAAAGAGTATCTAACTTAAGTGAAAATCGGATCACCATCGCAACCACAAATGGCGGGCCGCATCCGCAGACTGCCCGCGAGGATTCTCAGCTATCGCGCCACCGCGGATATGTCAACGCGAAGGGTCGCGGTTACGATGTTTGCGTTGGCAGTCGTGATTTCCTGCTCGAGCAGATTCGTGGCAAGCATCCTCGCCGCGCCAATCGCATCTGCGGGCGATGCTCTCCCCGCGTATGCGTTAAAGGATTCCGCCAGTCTCTACCTGCGTGAGGCGACCGTGGGACCCATCCGATGGCAGCCGTGGAACGATGCGACCTTCGCCCTCGCGCGCAAGCTCAAGCGTCCCGTGCTGATCGATATCGGCGCAGTCTGGTGTCATTGGTGCCATGTCATGGACCAGACGACCTACGCCGATGCGAAGGTGGCCGCGATGGTCAACGACTACTTCGTGCCGGTGAAGGTCGACACCGACGAACGTCCCGACATCGATGGCTACTACCAGGTCGCGGCGCAGAACTTCAGCGTTGGAGGATGGCCGCTTACCTGTTTCACCACTCCCGACGGTGCGCCGCTGCTGATCGCCGGATACCTCCCGCCCAATGCCGAGGAACATCGCGGCATGCTGTGGGTGCTTGACGCCGTCAAGGAGGCGTACAACAAAGATCCAAAGTTCGACAAGATGGCGCACGACATCGCGGCGAAAGTCGGTAGGGCGGAAGTCGGTATTGGCTCGAAGGCCAGTTCCTACGA
>JBGPMZ010000350.1:0-4057 GCA_041487255.1 Binataceae bacterium (SeqCode)
CGCGCAAGCACGGACTGGTGGAATTCCACGGCGAACCGGTTACGCGCGATGAGTACCTTCATCATCCGGAGTGTGGCCGCCGATTGCGAACCAATGAGATCGCGAAGCTGAGGGCCCTCAACGCGCGGGCGCGAAAGAACGACGCAGCGAAGTCATCGGTGCTGATCTTTGTCGGCGATGGGCTCTCCTCGGCAGCGGTGGAAGCCAACGCGGGACCATTGTTGCGCGCGCTGACGAAAGCGCTGACCGAGAAGTATCGGGTGCTGAAACCGCTCTTCATCCGCAATGCGCGAGTCCGCATCGAGGATCACCTGGGCGAAATTTTGCGTCCCGATTTGATTTGCATGATTGTCGGCGAGCGCCCGGGGCTCGCGACCGCCGAGAGCCTCAGCGCCTACGTCATCTACCGTCCGCGGCTGAGTTCGCTGGAACCCGACCGCACCGTTATCTCGAATATCCATCGCGGCGGGATTCCGATTGCCGAGGCCGCGAAGAAGATCTCCGCGCTCATCAATGACGCGATCGTGCATCGCGCTACGGGGGCTAAGCTCGCCGCGATACTCGCGCCTGACTAGCGGCGTTTGCGGCAATATCACTCGGCGGCTAGGCTGGATGGACATCCCAACGCCGGGTTCCAAATGTCCGATCACGAAGCAGTAGTAAAAGCGAACCGAGAGTTTTATCGCGCGTTCGAAAGCCTCGATATCGAGAGCATGGAGAAGGTCTGGCTCAAGGATCGCCAGATCGTCTGCATCCATCCGGGATGGCGCAAGCTGTCCGGATGGGGTCCGGTGATGCAGAGCTGGGAGCGTATTTTCGACGGCGTCTTCGAGATGAGTTTCGACCTCGGCGAAGTCGACGTCATTATGACCAGCGATCTTGCGGTTATCGTGGTTGAAGAAAACCTCACCCATCGCGGCTACGACGGGACCATGAAGACGCAGGTGCTTACCACCAACGTGTTCGAGAAAGTCGGCAACAAATGGTTCATGGTGATGCATCACGGGTCGCCGGTGATGGAGCCGCCGGGATCGGAACCGCAACTCCAGTAAGGATAGCTCGATGCTGAAGCGCGTCGATCGAGTGCAAATCGCGGTGCGCACGTCGCGCTGCCGCCGCGCGCGCGTCGGCGTAGCGCTGCCTCCTGCTAGCTCTTTCCGACCCGGCGAGGTGACAGAATCGATGCTTCGAATCGATCGGTTGCGCCTCGTGCGATGAGATCGGCTGCGATTTGGCCGATCGCCGGACTGCTTTCGATACCGAACCCTTGCTGACCCGCGAGCCAGAAAAATCCCGCGACGCGTGGATCTTCGCCAACCACCGGGATCGAATCGGACGAGAAGGTTCGCAGCCCGGCCCATTTCCGTTGCAACGTGCGCGGAACGATCGAAGGCGCGAGCACGCGCAGACGCTCCATTGCCGCCGCGATGACTTCGTCCTCCGGTTGCGCATCGCAAGGAGCCATCGGTTCCTGATCCATCGGACTCAGCAGCAGGCCGCCGGACTCGGGCGCGAAGTAGAGATGATCCGCCTCGCTGATGGTGAACGGCCATCCGCTCACTGAAAGATTTGGCGGAGGCGCGAAAGTGACGATCGAGCGCCGGCGTGGTTGCAGCGGAATGTTCGCCGCATTCGCGAGGCGCGCGATCGTGCCCGCCCATGCGCCGGCGGCATCGACGATCCATCGCCCGGTGAGCGTTCCCGCCTCGGTCACCACTCCGCGGCAGCGGCCGTTTTCGATCACCAGTTCGCGCACTTCACTGGAGGTGCGAACGATCGCACCACTGCGGCGCGCATGACGCAGGTAGCTGGTTAGAAGTTCGTGCACATCGATGCGTCCATCGGCGGTGAGCACCACTGCGCGCGCCGAGTCATCGAGCATCAGCGCGGGAACACGTTCCTTCGCCTCGGTGGCGCTCAGGACCTCGAATGCCACGCCGTCACGACGCAATCCGTCGACCGCCACCTCGAAATCCGCGAGGTTTTCGCGCCGATAGAGCAGCATGACAGGGCACGGATTCAGGAGAGCGTGGTCGGAAAATCCCGCCGGCGGATTGCGAAGGAACTTGCCGCCCATCACCTTGAGCCGCTGCACGGCCGGGATCGAATCATGCTCGACGAGAGTGGCGGCGCTGCGCCCGGTCGAGTGATAGCCGTGCTGGCTCTCGCGCTCCAGCAGCGCCACGTCGGTCACGCCGCGTTCGGTCAAAAAATACGCGAGTGATGCACCGGCGATCCCTCCGCCGATGATGACGACCTCGAACTCATTACGCTCCGGCATCGTTCCCTCCCCGATTGCGTCCGGCCAGCCGAATTGTACTAGCATCGAGACGCGAGATGACAACTCGCGCCATTGTGAATTGCCGCGCATCGCGCCACGATGACACTTGCAGCGGCGCACCTGAGCCGTTGACTGTCCTTCGATGCGGTCTTTATAGTTGCCCCATACAGTCCATTAATTTCCAGCATCCAGTCGCCGCTTGCGCATAAGGTCGAAGAATGAAACGACGGGAAGATATGACCCTGATGGAGCGGGCCTACCTGCCCGAAATCCTCCGGGGCCTTGCGGTTACCAATTTCCACTTCATGCGCAACCTCGCGATCAACATCGCGCACGTGTTCGGGCTGGCCAAGGATCGCCGCGCCGCCGAGACCACCCAATATCCCGAGCAGCGCAAGCACTATCCCGACCACTTCCGCGGCAGCCATCGCTTGACCCTGCGCGAAGACAATGCGGTGCGATGCACCGCATGCTTCCTGTGCGCGACCGCATGTCCCGCGCAGTGCATCTATATTGAGGCGGGAGAGTCGCCCGATCCGCTCGTCGAGAAGTATCCGCTGCGCTACGAGATCGACACGCTGCGATGCATCTACTGCGGGCTATGCGTCGAGGCCTGCCCGTGCGACGCCATCCGAATGGACACCTATGTGCATCCGCGCATCTGGGGTTTCGATCGCAAGGACTTCGTCGAGAACAAGGAGCAGTTGATGCATCGCTCGACGGTGCTCGCCGAGAAGGGCCGTGACGGCAACATGCTGGAGATGCTTGCGTGGTACAAGGAGCAGGATGCCGCCGTCTACAATCCTCAGCGCCCCGAGCTGAAGCGCTATACTGACCGCGCGATACCGCTCGAAGCCGATAAGCGTCCCGCGCCCGAGCCGGAAGAGTTGGCCGCCATCGATCGTCACCAGCCTGCGCCGGGCGGCAAGTAGTCGCGCATGACGCGGGTTACGATTGCGCTCACGCTACTCGGGCTGGCCATCATGTTCGTAGCCTATGCCAAGGGCGTGCGGCTAATTCACGGTGGCGACGTGCTCAGCCACATGTACTGGGCGACCGCGGCGATGTTCGCGGTGGCGGCGGCAAACTTCATCGCGATCGCGCATCTGGCGCGCGCGGAGCGGATGATTCAGCGGCTTCGCGCGTTATGCGAAAAGAACGGCATCGCGTATGGCGAGGACTAAGGCGCCGATTTCGCGCCCGGCAGAGACCCGAAGGGGGCGCGCAGCGCCGCGGCGCAGCCGCTCCCGAGGCGGAGCGCAGCGGAGTCGAGGGAATATTGAAATGATCCGGCAGCTTCGCGCGCTCTGCGAGAAAAACGGCATTGCTTATGGTGAGGATTGACCAATGGCTTTGGTGCGATGCGAAAACCACAAGCCAGACAGTCTGAAAGGCGGTCCCTATGTGGCGGCGCACGTCCCTCCGGGGCATCCAAATTCGGGACTCATCTGCGGAAGACCGGATTGCTCCAACCCTGGCGCCGTTTGGTTGAAGGCAGACGAGGAACAGCAGTATCAAAGTGGCGCGAGAATTTTCGAGGTCAGTTCCAACGTAACAAAACTGCTTTTGGCGTGATCCCCTCAGCCGCATTTTAGATATAGTAGGGGTTCGAATGGTCATCCAGCGCCGAGCGTTGGCCTCAAGTCAAACGAGAACAATAAGGTAGGCCGCCATGACTCAGATTGAAGCTGCCCGCAAAGGCGTTATTACCCAGCAGATCCTCGAGGTCGCGGAAGACGAGGGCCTCGCCCCCGAGCTAATCCGCCAGCGCGTCTC
>JBGPMZ010000351.1:0-4053 GCA_041487255.1 Binataceae bacterium (SeqCode)
CGACGAAGGCGTAGCCGCGATCGGAATAGAAGTCCGACAAGGTCAGCACGTCATGCTGCATCGTCGATCCCCTGAAGTCGTCGCCCGGCTTGATGGTGACGAGCGGGACCAACTCGCCGCGCGGATACTTCAGCTCGCCGGCGACATCAATGCTGCCGACCTTGTAGAGCGGGCCCTCATCGATGGGAATCAGGACCGTGAGCCCCTTGGGTTTGCGGCTGATGACTGGTTCGCCTACGTGGACGTTCAGATACCCGTGGTCATAGTAAAACGAAGAGATGCGATCGGTGTCCTCGCGTAGCTTCTTCTGATCGAGCACACCCACACTGGTGACCCAGCTGAGGATCGGGATGTGCGTCCCGGTGTCCATCTGGGTGCGCAATTCGCGCGTCGAGAATGCGTGGTTACCGCTGAAGTCGACCTCGGTGATATAGACCTTGGGGCCTTCGGTAACGACAAAGGTCCCGACCTCGGTGTTGTTCGGACCCAGTTGCTCGCGATAGTCGATCTTGACATCGGAAAAGCCCTTACCCTCGTATGCTGCCTTGATCGCTTTTTTGGTTTCATCGACGCGCGCGGGATCCATAATCGACCCAGGATGCACCTTCATCGCCGCGACCATCTTGTCGTCGCTGGGCCGGAACGCATCCATCCCGGTGATCTTCACATCAGTGATTTGGGGCCGTTCGATGACCTTGTAGACCAGCACGTCCTTGCCGTTCAGATAGCGAGTCTCGGCGGTAACGTTGCGAAAGAAGCCCATCTGATAGATCGATTTGATGTCGTTGCTGATCGCGTCGCGATTGAGCGGCTCGCCGGGGCGCTGGGAGATGTGCAGCCGGATGGCGTCGTTTTCCACGCGTTGGTTACCTTCAATCTGAACCGCGGAGATTACCGGGTTTTGGGCGAGCGCGATGGCGCCGCCTACAGGCAGCAACAGTGATAACAGTAGGCCGAGCGCGCACCACCATCGCGCGTTGCATCTTCCGATCGACACCAATATCCACCCAAACGCACGCCACGCTAACCAATCACCCTCGCGATGTAAACCTGAGAAGCCGCGCACGCGATTCATTGCGAGATGCGGCCGCGTCAGGCTCGGGGCTCGTCGAACAGTTTGCCATCTTTAAGGCGCAGCGCGCGGCTCATGCTGCGGGTTAGCCGCTCATTGTGCGTCGCAACAATCAGCGTGACGTCGAGCTCGCGATTGAGTTTATGAAACAGTTCATGGACCTCGTCCGCCGTATGCGGGTCGAGATTGCCGGTTGGCTCATCCGCCAGCACCAGGCGTGGGCTCTGCACCACCGCCCGCGCCACCGCGACGCGCTGCTGCTCGCCTCCGGAAAGCTCGGCGGGGCGCCGATGCAGCTTGTCGCCGAGCCCAACCATCGCGAGCATCTGCTCGGCGCGTTCGCGCGCCTCACGCTCTGGGACGCGCCCAATTCGCGCCGGCATCATCACGTTTTCCAGCGCATTGAAATCGGCGAGCAGATAATGGAACTGGAACACGAAGCCGAGTTTGCGGTTGCGAAAATCCGCCAGCGTGCGCTCATCGAGGGCGAACAGGTCTTGGCCCTCGAAAAGTACCGTACCGCTGCTCGGCCGCTCGAGACTGCCCAGGATATGCAGCAACGTCGATTTGCCGGTGCCCGATTGGCCGACGATCGCGATTAATTCGCCCGGCTGAACTGTGAGCGAGAGATCCTGCAGGACCCGGATCTCGCGATCGACGTCGTAGAAGTTCTTGCTGACCGCGGTGGCAACGATTAACGGACCCGTCTGCTCCGCCACCACCTCAGGCGTAGGCGCGCTCGCCGCGAGGTCACTCATAGCGGATCACCTCAACCGGCGAGAGCGAGTGCGCCTTGAGCGCGGGGTAGAGCGCGGCCACGATGCACAGAATGACGGAAGCGGCCGCGACCAGCACGAAGTTGAGCGGATTAATCCGCACCGGCACGTAGCTCATCATGAACATATCGGCCGGCAACTTTATAAGATGATACTTGCCGATCGCCCATGAAGTGAAAAAGCCGGCCCCGGTGCCGAGCACGGTGCCGACCACGCCCAGCAGCGCGCCCTCGGTCAGGAAAATCGCGGCGACCGAACTCGCCCGCGCACCCATCGCACGCAGGATTGCGATTTCCTTGCGGCGCTCCATCACTACCATCACCAGGGTCGCGATGATGTTGAACGCCGCCACCAGCACGATCAGCATCAGGACCAGGAAGTAAGTAAATTTCTCCAGTTGTAGTGCCGAGAAGAGCGGCGCGTTCTCCTGGCTCCAATCCTTGACGGTGAAGCCCGGGCCGGCGATCGCCGCGATTTTTGCGGCGATCGCGGGAGCCTCGAACATGTCATTGACGCGCGCCTCGAGGCCCGATTCAAGCTGCGGATCATCTGCGAGCAGCGCGCGCCCCGGCGCAATATCGACAAAGATGAGGCTGGAATCGAAGTCATACATCCCCGAGTAGAAAAACCCGGTGACCACGAAGCGCTTGAGCCGCGGGCTGCCCGCCGCGCCGGCCAGGCTGGCGGGCGATATCAGGGTAACGATGTCGCCGCTGCGCACCGCGCCCAGATCGAGCGCAAGAGTGCGGCCCAGAATCGCGCCGGGCAGCTCCACCTGACGCTTTGCGCCACTATCGACGACTTCTACGCGATGCATCTCGGCGAGTGACGCGAGGCTTCCGGATTGCAGCGTGCTTTGCAGTTCGGTCAGCACCGGGTTGTCCTTCGCGATGACGCCGCGCAGCATCCCGCCCGACATGTACGAGGGGGCGCCGCTGGGCGTCGATCCGACCGCCATCACCTGGGAGGTGACGAACGGCGCGACCGCAATCACTCCCGCCATCGATGCGATCCTCTTTTGCAGCGCGTCCGGCTTCCAGACCTGTCCATCGGTTCGCTCGACTACGATTTGCGGGGTGAATGAGAGCAGGCGCTGGCGCAAATCGACCTGGAATCCGCTCATCACCGACAGCGCCACGGTCAAAGCGAAGGTGCCCAGCGTCACTCCGGCCAGCGATATGATCGCGATGAGCGAGACGAAGCGCTCACGGCGTCGCGCGCGCAGGTATCGCATTCCAATGAGGTATTCGAAACGCATCGAGGATGGCCGCGACTATGCTTTCTGAGCGAGGGTGTATTTGCAACGCCGTCCCGTGGCGCCGACGCCAGGGCGCGCCAAACGGTCCGCGTTCGGATCTTTGGTAGGAGCGGTTCGCGAACCGCCCGCAACGATATCGCGGTCGAGGTCAATCCCTGGCGATCACTTCGGCGCGAGTCCTCTGGATTGTGTACCTTCTCGGGTCCATGCATATTGGTTGGTGATATCGATGTTGGATACCCGGAGAGATATCCAAGTGGGAGCCCATGGAATCCATCTCATTGAAGTTGCCGCCGGACCTTCTCAAAACCAGTGACAGGTGCGCCAAGGCCCTCGGAGTCCCACGCGCCGAGTATATCCGGCGCGCATTGGAACGGATGAACCGGGAGGCCGAGGCGCGCGCACGCGCCGAACGGATGGCTCGCGCGTCGCGCAAGGTCCGGCGGGAAAGTATGCGGGTGAATGCCGAGTTTGCCGCGACCGAGCGTGATCCGGATGCCTGAACGCGGCGAGGTCTGGCTCGCAAACCTGAACCCGCCTCGCGGCAGCAATCTGAACGCGCCTCGCGGCGCTGGGCCGGGCAAGACCCGACCAGTATTGATAGTGCAGGGACAGGCGCTCATCAATGCGGGGCATCCCTCAACGCTGATAATTCCGCTGACCACCAACCTGATCGATGACGCCGAGCCTCTGCGAATCCGGGTGCGTGCGCAATCCCGGCTGCGGCGAGATTCGGACCTGCTGGTCGATCAGATCCGCGCGATCGATAACGGACGCCTCGTCCAAGGTCCCCTCGCGCGCCTTGATGAGTCAACGATGGGTCGGGTTGCCTCCGCCATCCGCGAAGTTCTCGACCTCCTGTGAGTGGTCGTGACCGTTGCAATGCCGGAGCACGCCGAAACGATATCCGACGCGACTCTCTTCCAGGATTCGTCACCTTCGTTGTC
>JBGPMZ010000352.1:0-4045 GCA_041487255.1 Binataceae bacterium (SeqCode)
CGAACCCGGCTGCTAGCGCGCGGCGGCGGTCTTCCTCCAGTCCATACCCGGTCAGCGCGACGAGGCGCATTCTCTTGGCCGCCGGCAAATTTACTCCGTCGCGTGCCTGCATTGAGGCGACGGTGCGCCGGCATTTCTGCAGAAGATCGCCGATCACCCGTTGCATGGGCGCAGGATCCACATCGATCCGTATCGAGCGGCGCGATGTTCGGAGTCCGCACGCGTCACGCATAGGGTAAATTACTGCAATGGGCGAGCTGCAAACGCCGCTATTCAAATGATTTCGCCCGGCGATCGTACCGAGAGGCTGCCCAACTCCCGCCTTTGCGTTAATATGACTTCAATGGGGTCAACTTCTCCAATGGATACTGCTTCGAAGGCCGAGTCACATCCCACTTCGCGCGCGGCAAAAACGCTCCTGGAAATCCTTCAATCTGGGCGACCCCTGGTCTACATCCGCTCCTCGGAAGAGGACCGAGTTGCCGATTTGCTGCGCGAGGTGGGCCGCCTCGTGCGTCCCTCCGCCCCGCTGCCGGTCTGGACCTGGAGTCTGACCGAGGGCCTGTCGCGCGAGGACGAAGCGGAAGCTCCTGCGCTTGAGCCGCGAGAGGCGCTGGATTTCATCGCTGAGCATACCGAGGGTGGCATCTTCCACCTGAAAGATTTTCACGAGCCGTTGCGCGATTCCGCAGGGGTTCGCCGCCGTCTTCGAGACCTCTACCACCTCTGTCTCGACCGGCAGAAGTTCATCGTCATCACCTCGCCGCTGCGATTCATTCCGGAGGAGGTCGAGCGGAGCTTCGTGGTTATCGATCTTCCCCCGCCGGATCTGCCTGAGTTGGTGGCATTCCTACGATCGGAGGCGGACAAAATCTCATTGCGCGAGGGGCAGGATGGCATCAGCGATGAGACCCTATACCAGCTCGGCCGCGCACTGCAGGGACTCAGCATCGATGAGGCGCGCCACGCCGTGCGTCGCGCGTTAGCAGTCAGCCCGAGTCTCGGCATTCAGTCGTTACCGGCTCTGTTCGAAGAAAAGCGCATCTTGATCAATCGCAGCGGCGTTATCGAATTCGTCTCCGACAGCACCAACATCGGAGAAGTCGGAGGCCTCGAAAGTCTCAAGAAGTGGCTGATGGAACGGCGCAAACTGTTTCAGCAGCGCGATACGCTGAGCAACGATATTGTGCCCAAAGGAGTGCTCGTGATGGGCATCCCCGGATGCGGCAAGAGCCTGTCGGTCAGAGCGATCGCTTCGTGCTTCGAGCTTCCGCTCTACCGCATCGACATGATCGATATCTTCTCCGGAAGACATGGCGAGCCCGAAGGGGCGTTCGTGCAAGCCTGCCGCACGCTGGAAAGCATGGCGCCTGCGATCATCTGGTTCGATGAGATCGAGATGGCCATCACATCGGCGGATGCCGGCGGCCAGCAAGGCCGCATCTTCGCCTTCTTCCTGACCTGGATGCAGGACAAAGGCGCCGGACTGTTCGTCGCCGCGACCGCCAATCGAATCGACCTGCTCCCGGCCGAGATGATTCGCAAAGGACGCTTCGACGAGGTCTTCTTTGTCGATCTGCCGCACGACGATGAACGCGCCGATATTTTCAAAATTCATCTCGCCCGCCGAGGCGTCGACCAATCGCGGATTGACTTCAAACAAATCACAGAATCGACTCGCGACTGGACCGGCGCCGAGATTGAGCAGTGCGTCGTCTCCGCGATGACCAAGGCGCGGCTCGCGGACCGGGATGTGACCGAGGACGATCTGATAGATACCGCGGCTGGGGCGGTGCCGCTGGCGCGCGCGATGAAGGAGCAGATCAATCACATCCGGCAATGGGCGTTCCAGCGCGCGGTGCGCGCTTCCCCGGTTCCGATCGGGCGCTGAGACCCACGAAAGCATGTTGCGCCCGCGGGATTTCCGATCCGCGTTGAGGTGGATGGAGTGCGGAACGACTCTTTCCACAAGCGGCGCCTCGAACATCTACTCCCGGCCGCGGCGTTTGCTCTCGCGCTCCCAATCAGGCGCGGGTGTTCCTCGCAACATACCGAGACGACCACCACAGAAACGCGTCCTGCGGGCGAGGTTTCCTCTACTACCACCACGACTAGCAGCGCCGATCATGACAGCCTGCTTGGCGCGTTCCCCTTCCGCGTGGTGGGCGATGTGATCGGCGAAATCGTTTAGCCGATCGCTCCTAGTCCATACTCTGGACCAGAATTCGCAGCCGCTGTAGCTGGCCCACGCGTTCCTGCGTGCCGAGGCTGGTGTTCACGACCAGCTTCTGATCGCGCAGGAACGTGTATTCGATCGTGGAGCGCCGGCGAGGTTCTGGACGCCCCGCCGGGATCCGCTGAAATGCGAGGCAGCGGGGCTCCCAAACGAAGCCGGCTTCGCCCAAAATCTTGAGGCCCTCCGGGTCGATGTCTTCCGGAGCAAAGCGGATTTCGCCCGCCCGCGCCATTTCCACTGCTGTATATCTGCGCTCGGTATCCATGCTGTGACCGTAGGACCGCGCGGTGCGCGCGTCGATTACCTTCGGGGTAATCATCGAACATCGCGTCTTGCGCGGTCGCCTTCGGGCGGGGATTTCGATTTTGCAAGTGGATGGCCATCTGAGCGATTATCACCGCACTTGCAGCATCGATAACTCGCGCTTGGTCGCGCGACCGCCTGAGGACACTTTGGAATGGAGAATGACAGCGGCTACCAACTCTCCGAAGAATTGAGCGCACTGCGCGAACAGGTCCGCAGAATCATTCGCGACGAGATCATTCCGATCGAAAAAACCCTCGATCCCGATGCCGCCGAAATTCCTGAGGAAGATTACTGGCGCATCGCGAAGAAGGTTCAGGCCGCCGGCATGTGGTGCATGAGCGCACCTAAGAAATATGGCGGCGGCGGTCTCGGCACCTTCGACATGTGCGTGCTGATGGAAGAAATGGCGCAGCATCGGATGGGCCTCTACAATCCCGGCGCCAGTGTGTTCGGCCGCAATCCTCCGCCGGTCATATACGGCGGCAGCGAAGAGCAGATTCAGAAATACGTCGTGCCGACGCTCAAGAACGCATGGTACACGTTTTTCGCGATCACGGAGCCGAGCGGCGGCTCCGATCCGGCCGGCTCGATCCAATGCCGCGCGGTGCGAAAGGGCGACACCTACGTGCTCAACGGCACCAAGATTTTTATCTCGCATGCGCACGAGGCCGAATGGGGCGTCGTCTTCACGCGAACCGATCCCACGGCCGGACGGGGCGGCATCACCTGCTTCATCATTCATAAAGGACAGCCAGGATTTACTGCGCGCCCGTTCGCGACTCTGCGCACCGCGGCGCTGCCGAACGAGGTTCACTTTGAGGATTGCGTCATTCCAGCGGAGCAGCGCCTCGGCGCGGAAGGGCAGGGGCTAAACCTGGCCCTCGATCTGTTGACGCGGCTGCGGTTTCCCTACTCGGCCGCGAACGTCGGAATTGGCGTTGCCGCATTGAGGATGGCGATCGATCACGCGAAGACGCGCAGCACTTTCGGCGAGCTGCTCGCTAAGCGCCAGGCGATTCAGTGGATGCTGGCTGATTCGGAAGTCGAGCTGCGGGCGGCGCGATGGCTCACTTGGGAAGGCGCCTGGAAAGCCGATCGCGGTGAGGACTCGCGCAACGAGGCCTCGATCGCGAAGTTGTATTCGAGTGAAGTGCTAGGCCGTGTCATCGATCGCGCGGTGCAGATTCACGGCGGCTACGGCGTGAGCAAGGAGTTTCCGCTCGAGCGATGGTACCGCGAGGCGCGCATCCGCCGCATCGGCGAAGGCCCGTCGGAAGTTCATCGCATGGTGATCGCGCGCAACCTGCTGCGCTAAGAGCGCGCGATCCCGCGCACGGCGATGCCGGCGAGATAACGATGGCAATTTTTCGCTCCACAAAATTCGAGGAAGTCTCGAAAGGGGCACGAGCCGGCCTTGAAGTCCGCGGAGAATTGGCCGCGCGTTCCTGGTAAGCGCGAACGACCCCTACCAGGAAGGTGCCGCACGCCGAAAGGAGCGCAGTC
>JBGPMZ010000353.1:0-4039 GCA_041487255.1 Binataceae bacterium (SeqCode)
ATTGCTCGCCGGTACCACGGCTTGCAAGTGCGATTTGTCCTAAATTAGCCAACTGATACAAAGTTCATATGGGCCATCGAAGCTGTCGGCAGATCGAGTGTCGCCGTCAGGGAAGATCGGCGCCACAACATAGGGAGAGACTGGCGATGAGCAACGAATCTGCACCCAACGGTGTTGGCAAAGTCAGCGCAGACTTGGCGCAGCCGCGCGTTCCCGCGAACCGCCCTGGCCCTTCCGTGCAGGAGATCCTGAGTTGGGAGACTCGGCCGGTTCCATCGGCGCTGCGCGGGGAGCGCAACGACTATCTCAATGAACCGGACGCCGCGAGTATCGACAGGAAGCGCTACTTCTCACCCGAGTTCCAGCATCTGGAGGCCGATCGGATGTGGAGCCGGACTTGGCAGGTGGCCTGCCGCGTCGAAGAGATTCCTAACCTCGGCGACCACGTCGTCTATGAGATCCTGGACAAGTCGCTCATCGTGATGCGCTCGAGCGCGAGCGAGATCAAGGCTTTCCACAACGTATGCTTGCATCGCGGCCGAATTCTGCGCGAGACCGGCGGGCACGTCGCGAACCTCCGATGCAAGTTTCATGGCTTCACCTGGAAGCTCGACGGCAAGCTGAGCACGGTTCCGTGCCGCTGGGATTTCCCGAACCTCAAAGACGAGGAGTTCTCGTTGCCGGAAGCCAAGGTGGGAGTGTGGGGCGGTTTCGTCTTCATCAATATGGATTCCCACGCGATGCCGCTCGAGGAATACCTGATCGATATCCCCGATCACTTCCGCCACTGGGATTTCGAGAACCGCTACATCGCGGCGCACGTGGGCATTGTGGCCAATGCGAATTGGAAGGTCGCGCTGGAAGCGAGCCTTGAAGCGATGCATGTGGTTGCGACGCACACGCAGGTCCTGCCGTATATGGGCGATACCAACGCGCAGTACGACGTGCATAAGGACCGGCCGCATTACAGCCGGATGATTTGTCCGATGGGAGTGCCGAGCCCTTTCATCGCGGGCAGTGTCAGCGAGCAGGAGACCTTCGATACGCTGATGCCTACCGACGGGCTTAAGGTGCCTCCGGGTAAGACTGCGCGCCAGTTCGGGGCCGACATGATGCGCAGGCGCATGGCACAAGCCACCAATGGAAAGGACTTCTCCAACGTTTCTGACAGCGAAATGCTCGACCTCATCATTTATTCCATCTTCCCGAATTTCTATCTGCAGGGCGCGTACTTCCTTAATACGACTCTCTTCTATCGATACCGTCCGTGGGGTACTGATCCGGAGCGCTGCTTGTGGGAGGTATACATTCTGTTGCCCACGCCGGAGAAGGCTGCAACCCCAACACCGGCGCCGATGCATCTTTTGGAGCCCGGCCAAACCCTTGCCGACGCCGAGGAGCTAGGTCCTTTCATGGGCGCTTCCTCGATCAGGATCTGGGCAATATGGCGTGGGTGCAAAAGGGGCTGCGCGCCACGGGCAAACCAGTGCCCTACCTATCGCAGTATCAGGAGAGTCAGATCCGCCACTTCCATCGAACGCTGGATATGTATCTTTCCGATTCCCCTTCCCTCAAGGGAAGGGGTTAGGGGTTAGGTCTGGAAAGCTAAGGACTAGGTCTCTTGGCGCGCGCTACCTTCAACTTTCGCACATCCAGGCGGTGGCCGGTGTTCTCATCGATGACGACCGGCCGCACTTCCTTCTCGGTCTCGAGATCGAACAACGCGATCGGCGGGCCCTTCGCGCCCCATAGCCAGTCGCTGCCCCATCGCCACATCGCGGCGAGGACGTCCCAGAACGCGCGCCCCTTCTCCGTCAGACGATACTCGTAGCGTGGCGGATGCTCTTCGTATGCGACCTTTTTCAAAAGGCCTTCCTCGACCAGGCGATCGAGGCGCTTGGTCAGCACCGCGCGAGGAACACCCAGCTCGCGCTGGAAATCCTCGAAGCGGCGGCGTCCAAGGAACGCCTCCCTCATCACCAGCGGCGTCCACCAATCGCCGATCAGGTCGGTGGTGCGCGCGATAGGGCAAGGCCATCGATCGAAGCGCGTGCGCCGCATCAGGCGATCGCCTCGATCCGCGCGGGCACGTGCTTGTGAAACGGCGTGCCTGCGAGCCAGTCGCGATGGTCCGATGAGGTCAGCTCATTGGGCGCGACTCCATTGACGATCACGCGGCCATCGGCATCCGGATAAGACAAGCCATTGCCATTCGGAAGGGAAACATGGCCGGCTTGCAGGCGATCGCTCACCTCGACGACGGCCTCGGCGCTGCCGCGGCGCGTGGTGATACGAACGCGCCCGCCGCTTGCGACGCCGAGTGATTGCGCGTCGGCGGGGCTCATCCGCAGCGCACCGCTGCGATCCTTCGCGCGCCACGCCGGATCGCGAATGACGGTGTTGGCGGTCGATGAGCGCCGCTCACCGGCCATCAGGATAAACGGGAAATTCGGATTGCTCGCGGGTTTCTCGTTGCCCAGCGTTTTCAGTTCTTCGATGAGCTCCGGGATGTCGAGGTGGAGGCGATGGTCGGGTGTCTTCACGCGCTTCCAGGTCTCGTCGTAGTCATCAACTGAAAACGTGATGCCGTCGCTGCCGTTAAAGATCGCATCGAAGAGCGCGTTGCCGAGTTCAGCTCCTTCGCCTGAAAAACCGGCGCGCCGGATTGCGTCGGGATAGGTCATCGCGCAGGTCTGCGCCGCACCCCACATGATCGCGGCGACCTCGTTGCCTTTGCCGAGTGTCGGCCCCAGCGTCTCGTAAAGCACGATAGGCGTGAGCGTTCCGAGCGCGGGATTTGCCGAGGTTGCCTGCAGGAAGGCGGCGGCATATTCGGTCCGTCCTTTAGCGGCCGCTTCATGCAGCGGGGCGAGGTTTTGGTCTTTCAGCGCGCCGATCGCGCGAATCAGGCGGCGATGGATTTCCGCCTCCGGGAGCGTGCCGGGAAGCGGCTCGATGATCGGCGCGCGCAGATGGAAATAGTTGTTGGGGAACTCGCTGGCGAAAAACGTCGCCTCCCACTTTTCATACTGCGACGACGCGGGGAGTACATAGTGGGCTTCGCGCGCAGTCTCGGTCATCGCGACATCGATCGCCACCACCGTATCGAGCGCGCGCAGAGCCTCGCGCATGCGCCGGCTGTCGGCGAGCGAATGAACCGGGTTAGCGCTCTCGATGATCATCGCGCGGAAACGCTTCGGATGATCGGTCAGGATCTCGTCGGGAATGACGTTGCACGGAATCATCCCGCCGATAATGCGATGGCCTCCGACCGGGCTGCGGCGATCCTTGGTGACGTCGCCGACCAGCTTGCCCATGCTGGTGTGCAGATTCATCGCGCCCTTGCGCCCGAAATTTCCGGTGATGCAGAAAATCAGTTTTTCGAGATACGAGTTGAGGGTGCTATGCGGCGCCATCTCGATGCCGAGATCCTCGACCACCGAGACCCCGCCGGATGCGCGGGCGATTCGCCGCGCCACCTCGCGCACCTGATCCTCGGTCAGTCCCGCGCGTGCGCAGTAGTCGGCAATCGCCACCTGGCGCAGCGCGTCGAACAGCTCGGCGCCGCCCGAGGCATGCTCCTTCAGGAAATCGTGCGCGAGGAGATCCTCCTGCACCAGCACGGCGAGAATCGCGCTTAAGCAAAACGCATCGGTGCCGGGACGAACCTGCAGATGATAGTCGGCCAGTTCGGCGCTCTCGGTGCGACGCGGATCGATGACGATGAGCGCGCGACTCGGATCGGCAGAAATTTTGCGCAGTATCGGACGCGCGGCCTGGAAGCCGTGCGATTGCCACGGATTCTTGCCGACGAACATCGCGACCTCGGCATGCTCGAAGTCGGGCGACGGCCGCCCTCCCGTCAGCCGCCCCTCCACCCAGAACTCCCCGGTCTTCTCTTGTGCGAGCGCGTTGGAGGCATACACGGCGCCGAGCGCGCGCCGCGTCGCGGTGCTGTACGCGCCGCACAGATGATTCCCCTGTCCGCCGCCGCCGTAATAGAAGATGCTGGCGCCGCCGAACTCATCGCGCACGCGCA
>JBGPMZ010000354.1:0-4034 GCA_041487255.1 Binataceae bacterium (SeqCode)
CGGCGCCGCGCAGTTGCCGCAGAACTTCATCCCCGGCGGATTGTCGGTGCCGCAGTTGGAGCATCTCATCGGGTCTGAATCTAGCTGGCCGACGCGTACACGCCTAGTTGCTCAATTCCTCGAGCAGGGTCTCGGCGTCTTTCAGGCCGGCGACGTCGAAACCGGTGGTGGACCAGCCGTAAATTTCAATGAGCATCGTGCGCGCCCTCGACGCGATGACTTTGCTTCGCGCGCTGCGGCGCGCGTCACTCCATGGCTACCGCGCAACCGGGCGGCAGGCCATCGCGCACACGTTGCCATTCAAAGCAGGAAACGCGTCTGTATGGAGAGCAAAAAGGGATCATCGCATTTGGCTTGCTAACCCCTTGTCTCGAAGATATTATCGCCGCGCTGGGGGAAGTAAGCGGTATGCCCGAAAGCCGGAGCACGCGGGCGCTCGAGGGTGCGATACAAGACATCCTGGAACTGGCGCAACAGCGCAGTCGCACGCCGAGCCTGCGAAGTGCCGAGGCGTATGTCCGTGACGTGGTCGAGCTCGATTACGGTGCCGCGGTGAAGAAGCATTTCGACGCTCAACAGCTCAAGAAGATGCTCCGGGAGATGCGCCGCGCGCTGCCAACTCTCAACGAAGAGGTGTACCGTATCACCCAGGTTGGCGATCTCTCTCGGCAAGCGGCGGGTTTAGGAGTGCTTTTGCAGGCTAAACCATTAAGGGGGTCCCACGCGGCGGGACTGCGCGGCTTCTATGTCAGTCAAGCCGAGGTTCTCAAGCGTCCATTGATATGGGTCAATAGTGCGACCCACCCGACTGCGATGGCCGCTTCGTTCTGGCATGAGGTTGGTCATCATCTCTCCAACCAGATCTGGGGGACTCATCAGCAGCCGGACAGCGTGTCTTTCGGAGCGCACTATCGCGACGATCTCGAGAATCCGAAAGAAATTGCGGCAGACGTGGTGCGGGTTCTCGCCGGCTATCCTCAAGCTACCGCACAGCGCCTCTTCGGCCGGTCCGATTTGAGCGCGCTCAGCCGCGACGCCGACCGCCTGGTCGCAGTGGCCAGACCGCATATGCGCTCGGTGATGGGGTTCGATTTTCAGAGCCGGTTTTCGCCAAGAGAGAATCTGTACTATCTGGGCGGTATCATTCACGTAGCTAAACTGCGGACGACGTTACTTTCGGAATACGGCATATGAACAAAAAGACACTTGGGGCAGTAGTCAAGGAAGGACGCGATGCGCTGCGGCTGACGCAGCGAGGGCTGGCCGAGATCGTCGGCGTGAAAGCGAGCCACATCGCGTACATCGAAAACGGTCATCGCAACCCGTCGCTCGCCCTGCTCAGGCGGCTCGCCGACGGCTTGGGACTTAACCGCAAGGAACTGCTGTTCCTGTCACATCCGGATGCGAAGTATCTGATGGATGAGGACGAAGGCTCGGCGCGCAAACGCGAGGATGCGTGGCAGCAGTTCACCTCCAATCGCGCGGCGCTGCGCCGGCATAGTGTGACGCGCGGGGAACTCAAGGTGCTTAAGCAGGTGGCTCTGCTCGAGCATGTTTCGCATCCCAGGCACTTCCTTTTTATCCTGAACGCGATCCGCCAGGCGGGCGACCGCGAAGCCTGAGCATTGAGGCGCCGAGCCGGCAGCCTTGCGCCGGTTCGGCCGCGGAGCTAACCGCCAGTCAGTTTTTCCGACATCCCGTAGGCATTCGCGGCCGATGTGTCTACGCGCGTCCCCAATTTTTCCTCGCCCGATGGGCGAGGAATGCACCGTCGGCCACGAAGCATCGCGCCCATCGGCCGGAGTCCGGCGCATCGATGGTACGGCAATAGCGCGAACACAACTCCTTTGTACCGCGGTACCGCGAGTTTCTCGATCCAAACGTTATCCATCGGCGAGCCTCCGGATGCGTTAAGAATAATGCCGCCGGGCGCGATGACAAGGTGCGGGAGACCCGAAAGTGCGCGCGAGGGGAGAGCGTCGCTGCGACGGCCTGAACGGCAGGTCGTGGTGAGAATCTCGGAGTTGGGTATCCTAGCTGGTGCGATAGAGAGGAACCTGATCTTCGATCCATTCCTCGGCGTCGGCTTCCCTGGCGAGGTCGAAAGCGACCTTCTTTTCCTTCCAGAACACTTCCCATTTTCCGGTGTCCGGATTTTGCTTGATCACGTAGCCGTAAAGATCGCCCATCAGAAATCCCTCCGTTCACCCGAGCCGCGCCCGCGCATCAGCCCTTGTGATGATGCTTGGGCCAGCCCCCATCGGGATGCTTGAGCCAGGCGCGCACTTGTTCACTATCGAAGCGCCAGACCCGACCAACCTTGAAGCCGGGAATAAGATTGCCTTTGAGGAGACGGTAAATCGTAATCCGATGCACCTGGAATTCTTCGGCGATCTCGTTGACGGTCTTTGCCCGGTACGCAGGAGTGTGATCTACGTCCATCCAATTTGTCACTCCGGGGCGAACTACATAACGTCGCCTAACGCTAGTTCGCTTAAGCTGCGATAGCAACCTGCGTGCTTCGGAGCGCGCGAGCACCGCGCGGTCGACCACCGGCCGGAACTCGATCATGGCTATTCGCGCGCGCGCATCCAACCGGTTCGGCTGCATCCGGAGCTGAGCGGATTGGACATGGACAGAAAGTCTTTTCATAGGAAGTACAGACCCGGCGCGCTTTCAGTTTCAGGTCGAGGAGTGAGTCTGGTTGGCTCTCCGGACCTTGACGGAAGCGTCGGACAAATTGGTCGTCGCCCTCCAGCGGAGCGTGCGATGTTATCAACCGGAACGACGTCCGGGGCGAGCATCCTTGGAATCCACCACATCGAACTCGCCGCGGCACATATCCTGGTAATCCTTCTTCGCTGCTTCAACCAACCGCGCCCGATCCTTTTCCGGCAGGCTGCCGAGCATCTCGACGGTCCGATAGTTGCTCGGCACGTAACTCAGATGGCTCACCAGTCCGTAGCCTGGATCGAGCACGTGAAGCTGGATCGCGCGCGGTTCCATAATGAACTCGAAGCCATCGCCGCCCGCGAGGTTCAGCGTCACCTGATGGCAGGTGCTCGGCGCCGTCGACGCGATGGTGCCGGCCCACGCGAGGTGAATCGGGCGATGGATGTGACCGGCCGCGACCCGAAGCACATTGCGATGGCGCGCGACGATCTCCTCCATCCGGCGGCCACCGTGCAGCCCGGAGGCATCCATCCAGCTCATTCCAGTGCGAAACGGCGGATGATGCATGAAAATCATCGTGGGGCGCTCCGGTTGCGCGCTCAACGTTTCATCCAGCCATCGCAACCGCTCATCGCACATCAGGCCGTGATGATGCTCCGGCACCGACGTGTCGAGCCCGATCAAGCGAATCGGATAGTCGTCGATGGCGTAGTGCACGAACGGCGCGCCCGCGCGAGGCAGATACGCCTGGTCGGAGAAGACCTCGAGCAGCGGCTCGCGCCGATCGTGATTGCCGGGAATCACGAACACCGGCGCGGTCAGCTTCGCGAGGATCTCGCGTAGGACTTCGTACTCGTCTTCGCGGCCGTGATCGACCAGGTCGCCGGTCGCGATTACGACCTCGGGGCGCGGCGCGAGGCTGTTGAGGTGCGCGACCGCCTCCTCCAACTGGGCACTAGTGGGAATCTGCCGATAGCAGAGGCGGTCGCGCCTGACCACGTGCAGGTCGGTTATCTGCGCGATGATCATGGTTCACCCTACGCGACGACGAAGACCTCGCGCGCGTGATTGGTGTCGCAGTATTCGAGTACCTGCGCGATCCGGTCGCCATCGAAGCGAAGGTAGAAGTGATAGAGGTTATTGTACTTGCGCCCATTCGCCGCGGTGGTGTTGGACTCGCATTGGACCGAGACGTGGTTGCCTTCACTGAACACGGTGCCGAACTTCATGTTGACGCCGTTCGGCATCATGGTTTTCAGGCCTTTCGCGAAACCTTTCAGCGCGTCCTTTCCTTTGACCGGGTCGAAGCCGGGCATCCGGGTCATCACGCGCCATTCGAAGTTGTCGGCGACGATCGGTTC
>JBGPMZ010000355.1:0-4034 GCA_041487255.1 Binataceae bacterium (SeqCode)
CTACCAGGCGAAGATTATTCCCGACGCGCCGCCGACGGCCGAACTCAAGCGCGAAGGCGCGCGCGAGGACGAACCGGCCGCTCCCGACGCCGTGGTCACGCTCCGCGCCACGGCTTCCGACGACCTCGGCCTGCGCAAGGCCATCGTGCGCTGTTCCCTGGACGACAAACAGGTCCGCGAGATCGACTGCTCGCCTGAACGCCCGGTGGCAAGTCTGAACGCGGCGGAAGCGTAAAGCGAGCGGAGCTCGGCCTCGGAACGCTGCCGCCCGCCGGTGCACACCAGCATGTTGATGGGTTGCGTGTTCTGCGATTCCATAGTTGCCACTCACTTCGCGCCTTTGTGCGTCGCGATCCACCAGGTGTTGCCCGAGGTGTCCTTGACGCCGCCTACACGGTCGCCCCAGGTTTGATCCGACGGCTCCCGAACCGCTTTGGCGCCGAGACTGACCGCGCGCTTGAAGGTCGCGTCAACATCTGGAACGTACAGGTAGATCGCGGCCGCCATCGACGGATCGCTGAAATAGCCGCTGCCGAGCAGCAAGTGCGCGTCGCCGATCTTCGCCTCGGCGTGGAAGTTCCCGGCGCCGTCCGGCGTCGGCGTTTGGGTGACCTCGGCGCCGAACGCGTTTTTCAGAAAATCGATCAGATCGATTTTCGCGTAGAGATATGGAGTGACCGCAGTAAAGCCTTGCTGGATGTAGTTCCCACTGCTCATTAGATGATGATCCTCAGCTCGGGTTGACGAGCGCCTTGAAACGTTTCTCCATTTCCTCGGGCGATATGTTCTCAATTCGCATCGAGATGTCCCAGCAATGGCCCGAGGGGTCCCTCACTTGCGCGTTGCGGTCGCCGTAAAACTGATCGACCGGCTCGCGCAACGAGGTCGCACCGGCCGCGAGCGCCTTCTTATACACCTCGTCGACATTTTCGACATAGAGATGGATCGAGACCGGCGAGCGCGCGCCGCCGAGCGACTTGGGCGACAGGAATCCCATCTCGGTAAACTCGTCAGCCAGCATAATGCTCGCGCCGTTGATGGTTATCTGCGCATGACCGATTCTTCCGTCCGGCTGTTGCAGCCGCATCGTTTCGACCGCGCCGAACACCTTCTTATAGAAATCGAGCATCTCGGCCGCGTTGCTGGCGACCAGGTATGGGGTCGTGGCGCATTCACCCTCGGGAATCGGTTTAACTTTTGCGGGCATGACTTTCCTCCTTGCGATCGGTGGCCTCCAATCGCGACTAGTGCGATGCGTTTTTCAGCGGCGTTGCGATGAACCAAACGTGCCCGTAGGGATCCTGAACGCCGCCGCATCGATCGCCCCACTCCTTGTCTCCCATCGGATCCACAATCTTCGAACCCTCCGCAAGCGCGCGCTTAAAAGTCGCATCCGCATCCGCGACGTAGAGATAGAGCGGCAACGGCGTGCGGCCCAGCGCTTTCGGAGACCCCGCGAAGGTCACTTCCGCGAGGTCGCGCGTGTTCGCGTCGCGCAGCATCACGTGGGTGTCGCCGATCGCCATTTGGACGTGGCTCACCTTCCCATCGGGCTGCGCGATGCGATGCAATTCCGTGGCGCCGAAGACCCGGCGGTAAAATTCAAACCCGCGGGCCGCATCGTCGATGTACATGAACGGCATGATAGAGCCTGGGCGCTGATGCGGCGCGACTTCAGCAGCTGGCGGTTCGGCCGGTATCGTGAAATCGCGCAGATGCGTCGCGATGTACCATACGTTGCCGAACGGATCCTTCACGCCCGCGTAACGATCGCCGTAACCCTGATCGACCGGCTCATCGATTGAGACAGCGCCGGCCTCGAGCGCGCGTCTGTAGGTCGCGTCGGTGTCGGGAACGTATAGATGAAGCGCCGGCGGCATCGGCTGATATGGCCCGTGCGCCTCGCCCATCGCGATCACCGAATCGCCGATGCGAATTTTCGCGTGATGCACCGTGCCCGCGGGATCTTGCGCGCGGAATAGTTCCTCGGCGCCGAATGCATTCTTGAGAAAATCGATCACCCTCGGCGCGCCCTTCGGATGCAGATACGGCGTGATGCTGTGCATCTCCTTGGGCAGCGGCTCCGCGTCCTCGCGATGCGTGCCGATGTACCAATGATTACCGAACGGGTCCTTCACGCTCGCCTCGCGGTCGCCGTACTCCTGGTCTGTCGGTTCGTTGAGCGTTATCGCGCCGGCCTTGAGCGCGCGCGCGTAGGTGGTGTCCGCGTCCTTCACGAATAGCCAGATCGCGGTGGGATTGGGCTGGTACTTGTCGATCGCGTCGGCCACCTCGATCATCGAACCTTCGATCTTGAGCTGCGCATGCGCGATCTCGTCACCGCGAGGAACCCGGAAGATCTCTTCGGCGCCGAACGCGCTATGCAAAAACTCGATCAGCTTCGCCGCGCCTTTCACCTGCAGATACGGCGTGATGCTGTGGTAGCCCTCGGGCGCGCCGGCCGGCTCGCTCGCCGGCTTCTCCTGCGGCGCCGCCTGCATCATCTCTTTCATCCAGGCTTCGGCCCGGCGCTCCATCTCCTCGGGCGTCAGATCTTCCTTATGCGTCGCGACAATCCACATATGCCCGAAGGGATCCTGCAGCCTGCCGGCGCGGTCTCCATAGAACCAGTCGGCAATCGGATACAGCACCTTTGCGCCGGCCGCGACGGCTTTCTCCGCGAACGCATCGACGTCTTCGACAAACAGTCCGATCGGAACGCTCGATCCTCCCAGCGACTGTGGGCTGCGATTGTATGGTTCCTGTTCAGGCGCGATGTCGATCGGCGAATCGCCAATCTTGATCTGCGCATGCATGAGGTTCCCACCGGGATCGTTCATCCGCAGCAACTCGGTCGCCCCGAAAGCCTCTTTGTAAAATTCGATCGCGCGCGGCGCATCGCGCACCACCAGGCACGCATTGGCGGTATGGAAACCGGTGGGAATGTAACTCGCCTTCTTCGCCGCCGCGGCGCCAGGCGCCTTCGCCGGCGTCACTCGCGCGACGAGGTCCTTCCCGAGCTGCGCCTTGAAATCTTCGTTGGGCAGGTCGCGCAGCTCCGAAGCGATGCGCAGGATCGCCGCGATGCGGGAATTGACCCGCGGAAGCTTACCCTCGCGATCGCTCATGATCGTCTCGACCGCCTTATCGAGCTGCCGCGCGAGCGGTACCGGTTTGGCGACTCGCGCACTTCGTTTGGTCGCTCGTTTCATCGCTCACCCACCATCGTCCGCAGACTTTGCAGGCCGCGAAACTGAAGCTGCTTGATGGCGCCCTCACTACGCCCGATATCCTCGGCAATCTCCGCAATGCTCTTCTGATGCGCGAAACGCATGGTAATCACGCGGCGTTGATCGGCGGGGAGTTTTTCCACCAGCTTGAACAACCGCGCGCGATGCTCGACTTCAGCGAGATCGGCCTCGCTCGCGGGCTCAGGCTCCTGAATCTCGCGCAGCTTGATCGTTTCGAGCTGGGCGGCCCGTTTGCCCCGGGTTGCAATCGCATTGGCGGCGATACGAAACAGCCACGCCGCGAAGGGCGCCCCGCGCCATTCGAAGCGCGCGAGATTCTTGAGCGCGTTATGGAAAACGTCGGCGGTGAGATCCTGCGCCTGGTCGCGATCGTGAACCCGGCGCGCGATGAATGCGTACACGCGCTCGAAATTATTCTCGTACAGCTGGGCGAAGCACGCCGGGTCGCGCTGTGCGGCCTCGATCAAGCTACGCTCCGGGGCGACACTTTCTGATTTGTCCTCGGCTCCGGCTACTCCGCCTCGGATGGCGCTACGCGCCGGACCATGACGCTTCAATGTGGGTTCTCCAGCCACCTTCCCTCTGACTATATGAACCGCCGCGACGCCAAAAGGTTACGCTCGATTTCGCGATTCCAGCAACGGCTTGAAATGTAGGGGCATGCTCGGCGGCGCCAATCCGGACGCTAACCACCCTGCCCCACTCATTGCTATAAGAGTTCCGCGGCGCACGAGGGCGCCGGAACTCTAATCGGGACCATCATCATGGCCTTCAATGCGGAGC
>JBGPMZ010000356.1:0-4027 GCA_041487255.1 Binataceae bacterium (SeqCode)
ATGTTTTTCATCGGCGGCGCACCGGCGCTGCTGACGCTCTACATCCGCGCCAAGGTGCCGGAGTCCGAGGCATGGCAGCGAACCCGCCCCGATCGCGCGGCGATCTTCCGCGCGCTGAGAAAGAACCTCCCGATGTTCGCGTACCTGAGCGTGTTCCTCACCGTGATGAGTTTCGTGTCGCATGGCACCCAGGACATGTACCCGACGTTTCTCGAGAAACAACGCGGCCTGGGGCCGCATCACGTCGCAGGAATCGCGATCATCTACAACATCGGCGCGGTGATGGGCGGCCTCTTCTTCGGCTATGTCTCCGATAGCTGGGGCCGGCGGCGCACGATCGCGACGGCATTGATCATCGCGATCTTCATAATCCCGCTCTGGATTGGCGCGCGCTCGATCGCGCTGCTCACCTTCGGCGCCTTCATGATGCAGTTCATGGTGCAAGGCGCATGGGGCGTCATCCCGGCGCATCTGAGCGAGCTTTCGCCGCCCGAAGTGCGCGGACTCTTTTCAGGGATGGCGTACCACGTCGGCGTGCTGATGGCCGCCAATGCGGCATTCTTCGAAGCAATAATGGCTGAGCGCTGGGGCTACGCGAACGCGCTCGGGATGGTCGCGGTAACAGTGTTTGCGCTCGGCGCAATCATCGTGATGCTCGGCAGCGAGCGCCGCGGCGGCAGCCTCCACCCGGAGTGACTGATCTGCTTAAACGATCGCGGCCGCTTCCGCTGACAGGTTGGACGAAAGCGGCCGGCGCCGCGCTTGTCCCGACTTGAGCTCCGCGCGCGTGATGCCCAGGCTGCGCAACGTCGACAGCACCACACCTTCCATGAACTGGCGCGCGGTGATTCCGCCGCCACCGGATTTCAGCCGTTGATGGTAGTGCGGAATGAGGCCATCCCCCGGCATCTTGAAGTTAGCGAGCACCTGCGCGAAGTCGCCTACGGTGGCCTCGCGATCGGCGGCGAGCTCGATTTCAACCAGCTTGCGATAGAACCCTGCGTGCGCGGCCTCGTCGCTGGCGACGTTGGAGAAAATCGCCTTCAACACCACGTCGCCTTCGACGTCGGCCCGATCCTTCTGCGCCTTGTACGCGGAGTAGGTGGCGCCTTCCTGAATGGCGCCGTAGCAGGACATCTGCCGCACGGTCGGAAACGGAGGAACCCAGCCGCCGGCGAATACCATTTTTTCCAGCGCTTCGATCTCGACATCGGAGCGCAATCCCGAGCGGATCAGATACTCACGGAAAACCAGCCCATGGCGGGATTCCTCGAAACTCCAGCGCGCCTGAAAACATGACGCCCCGTACATTTCACGCGTCATTCGCGCGCCGTGCGAGGCGTAATCGGGCAGGTACATCTCCTCGGCGCAGTAGGTCTCGATGCGGATGGCTTTCTGGTCGGAGTTCTTTGAGGGATCGACTTTGTCCCACGGGATATCGTCGAAGATCTTCCAATCGCGCTTGCGCTCGGCGGTCTCCAGGAAATCCATCGCGGCGCGATAATACTGCGCGCGTTTAGTACTGTCAGGGGTCATTCGAGGCCTCGCCGCAGAGCGCGGAGCGGTACGAAGTAAAGAAGGTGTCTACTATGTTGCATGGAATCAAAGGAGTATTCCCCTCGAACCCAATAGTCCATCGCGCGGTGTTATCTAGTGGCAGATTTATTCATCTCCGAGTGCTTATAAGCCAACATAGCTCAAGCAATTGCTACAAAGTCATGCGGATGTCCGGGAGCTGAGGAAAATTCTGCTCGTCGACCGTTACGTGCTCCGACGGCGGTGACTTCGGCATGCTTCGGATAAACCGTCGCGCGCGGAATGCCATAGCCTCCGCGAGGCATCGGAGAGCGTCGCGGCGCGTCGCGGGTTCACTTTCATTCTTGCGCGGAGATTGCTAAACGATCGGTATGCGGAGGGTACCCTAAATATGAAATTCGGACTCTTCTATGAAATCTCGGTTCCTCGTCCCTGGACGCGCGAAACCGAAAAAACCGTCTACGATCGATGCCTCGAACAGGTGAAACTTGCCGACGAGCTGGGCTTTGAATCCGTTTTTGCCGTCGAGCATCATTTCCTCGAGGAATACTCGCATTGCCCGGCGCCGGAACTATTCCTGACGGCGTGCGCGATGATCACCAAGCGGATCCGCGTTGGACACGGAATCATCGTATGCGTTCCGGAGTTCAATCATCCGATTAAAATCGCCGAGCGCACCGCCACGCTCGACATCATCTCGGGCGGCCGCCTGGAGGTCGGTACCGGCCGTTCCGCGACCTGGAATGAGCTCGGCGGTTTCTGCGCCAATCCCGACGAGACCAAGAAGACCTGGGACGAATTCGTCCGCTGCCTGCCGAAGATGTGGACGCAGGAGCGCTTCAGCTACCAGGGCCGCTCATGGTCGATGCCCGAACGCGCGATCATCCCCAAGCCGTATCAGAAGCCGCATCCGCCCATGTGGGTGGCGGTGACCAGTCCCGGCACCGAAATCGACGCGGCGGAACGCGGTCTCGGGTCGCTCGGGCTGACCTTCGGATCGGTCAGGGAGCAGGAAGAGAAGATCAAGAATTACCGGCGCATCATTGCCAACTGCGAGCCGGTCGGCGAATTCGTCAACGACAAGGTCAGCACCGTCAACTTCCTCTTTTGCCACGAGGACAGCGAGCGCGGGAACAAGATCGGCCGCCGGATGCTCGGCACGTTCAACTTCCTCGCGGCGCAATTGCTCGCCGCGCGCGAGGCCTATCCAACCAAGTCGTATCCGTCGCTCGGACTGCTGCCCACGCTGCGCAAGGAAGCCTCGGGTCCCGGCGATGCGGCAGGCCTACCCGAGGGTATCGCGATCGGCGACCCTGAGCGTGTGCTGCGCGCATGCAAGCGCTGGGAAGCGGTCGGTGTCGACCGCATCAACTTCCTGCTCAACGCGCTCGAGACCGTGCCGCAGGCCGACGTCCTCAACAGCCTGCGCACTTTCGCCAAGCACGTGATGCCGCATTTCCAGGACAGCTCGACGCAGGTGGCAGCGGCGGGAGGTGGTCGCTGATGCCTTCTTCGGGAACCATGGACGTGCAGGCGTTCGCGCCCAACGTCAGCGAAATCAGCGGCTACAAGACTGAGGCATGGACGCTCAAGGGCGCGCAGATTCTGAACGTCTATTATGAGGTCAAGAACGAGCCCTTCGCGAGCCTGATGCCGGTCACCTTCCATCCGGTGATTCCGGCGTATGCGATGTTCAACGTCACGCATTACCCGGAAAGCCCGGTGGGTCCGTTCTCGATTGCCGACGTGCGCGTCGGATGCCGCGCCGGTGTGCGTCCGCGCGGCTTCACGCTGAAGAGCTACGTCAGCACCGAGGCGGCGGCGCGAGAGCTGGCGAGCCGCTGGGGCTATCCGGCGAGCGTCGCGGACGTGTACTTGCGCGCGTTCCACGACCGCGTGGTCGGTCGCGTCAAGGCGGACGGCCGCACCATCCTCGAGGTCGAGATGCTCGATCGCGAATTCATCGGCGGCAACGACATCCAGTATGTTTCGAGCATGCATCTGTGCCGCAACAAGGAAGACCGCAAGCTCGTCGTGGTACAGCTCGATCCGGAGTGGACCTTCATCAAGGCCGAACGCGGACGCCCGCACCTGGTGTCTTTCGAGGGGCAGGCGTGGAATGGCGGCGACAAGCTCGTGCCGACGTGGCCGATTTCGGCGAGCTATGCGATCGCGGATACGACGCTGTCGAAGATTCGCTACGTTAGCGATCCCGACAAGGACGCCTTCAAGGGGACGACCCAGATTGCGGCGTAACGGGCGCTGTCAGCATCGACCTGCGTCGCTGTAGCTACTGTTCAACTTTGACATAGTCTGAATCGCAAAGGCGGCCGGCGGTTTCTCCCACCGGCCACCTTTTTTCAATTACTCAGTTGCCTGAGCCCGACCCGTAATTGTGGTGCGCCGGATCGCTAATTCCTAGCCGGCCCTTTGGCAGAGCGACCACGCGACGTCGGCCATTTGCGGCGTGCGCAAATCGTAGGTCGCGAAT
>JBGPMZ010000357.1:0-4004 GCA_041487255.1 Binataceae bacterium (SeqCode)
CCTGACTATCCGGAGACCGCTTGCATGGTGTTGTCGATCATGGGCGGCAAGTTCAATCGCGCTGCGGCGTTTGTGTGGGATGAAGGAAAGAAGGAGTTCGTCGAGACCCAGTTTGCTATCGAGTAGTCAATTGATAGTGACTACATGTCACTCAAGAGCCTGATCGGATCCCGTCCCTGGTAAGTTCGAACACCGGCATCGTCTTCGCACATTCCTCGAATGCGCTAACCGGCGACCCCATCTTCACCGGATAGTAACGCTGGACAGTCGCCGCGAAGCGATCGAGAAATTCCTTGAGCGGCTCCGGTCGTTCGGCCGGCGGCAACTCGCGCACCGTATACTCCTCGCGCTTCGAGCCTTTTACTAATGCGACTCGTCCCGCCGCCCGCGCATTGCGCACCCACTGGGTTTCGCCGCGGCTCGCGCAAAGGTAGGTCTTGCCCTTGTGCACGAGCAGATTGACCGGGGTCGAGAAGACCTTTCCGCTCTTTCGGCCGCGAGCCTCCAGGATGAAGTTGTGGCTGAATCCGATTCCGACCTTCAGCAAGGCGGCGAACACCTGCCCGGCTATGCGGTCCATCGCGGTAGGCTTCAGAAAGTGTGGTTTTGATTCTTGATTCGCCATCGAATTGGCGGCTCGGCTCCTAGTTTAAATTCCTAAAACCCGGTAAATCCGGGACCTTTTTGGCTTTCATTTGTGTATCGATCACCATCCTAATGATGGGGGTACAAACACAGGTGGGTTTGTTTTCGCACCTCATCGAACGAGGGGTCCGTGGTGAGACCGCATACTGCATTGATGTCGCCGCGCCCTTTTCGTCGTCCATTTCCAGAGGTATTCTCGAAATCCCTTATAATTGCTCAGTTATTTGGCTTCGTTTGGTAGTTTTTTACATCTCTTAAGGGGCCACCTTCACCCATGGCCTGCCCCTTGACCCTCACCACCGTTATTTCAGCCTCTCGCCCTATCCGCAAATGAAATCCACTTGGCGGATGAATGAACGTTCATTAGAACTTGTCCACATTGCGACGACGCGGAAGGTACACTCCGCGGTCCCCATCTTTATGAATGCCCGAACCGATCAGAACGCAACCTCAAGATGACGCGCTGGTGCGCACTCGGCTCCTCTCCGCCAGGGTTCAGGTCCGATTGATGGAGACGCCGCCGTCGGCAAGCAGCGCCGTGCCGGTCGTGAAGCTGGACAGATCAGAAGCCAGATAGAGCGCGGAGTTCGCAATTTCCGCGGGTTCCGCAATCCGCTTGAGGGCGTGCAGGCTTTTGACGAAAGCGATCGCTTCCGGCGTATTCGCGAAGGCCCGACCCATCGGCGTATCGGTGCCGCCGGGCAGCAGCGCGTTGACCCGAATCTGCTGTGGACCATACTCGGCGGCCAAGGCCTTGGTCAGACCAATAAGTCCGGCTTTGGCGGCGGCGTAAGCCGCCGTTTGCGGAAAACCCACGGTGTAGCCGACGAACGACGAGGTGAAAATCAGCGATCCGCCGCCGCGCTTGAGCATCGCGGGGATCTGATACTTCGCGCCCAGAAAGGCGCTGCTCAAACTGGTCGCCAGCGTTTCCTCCCAATCCGCGAGCGACAGGTCCGGCACGGATAGCCCCAATTTGCCCAGTGTCCCGGCATTGTTGAGCGCGATATCAAGCCCGCCAAACCTGGTCATCGCCAGTTCGACCAACTCCTTGGCGAAAGCTTCCTCGCGCACATCGCCCGCAAGCGCGACAGCGTTGCCGCCCGCTCCGGTAATCGCAGCTGCCAACCCGTCCAGCTCCGCCTGCCGACGCGCAGCGACAACCACCTTTGCCCCTTCACGGGCGAAGAGTTGCGCCGTTGCGTACCCGATCCCGGCGCTCGCACCGGTAATGATCGCGACCTTTCCTGACAGTAACGTCATGTGTACCTCGATCAACGCGTTGAAGCGCTTGGTTGCAGCCAAAATCGACCGCGAGCGAAGACCGTGAAGGTCAATGCCCGACCATTGTTTTCCGCGAGTGCTCCCGCGAATCGCGTCGATGGCTATAACACCGCAGACCCGTTCGATGTGAAATGCGGATGTGCGCGCCGCGTTGTTACTAAAGAGCCGCAGTGTCTGCGAAAGGATGTAAACGACCGACGTCTCGCGCATGATGCGCGCTTTTTCCCTGACCAAGGAAGTTCTGACCCAGACACGCGGGTATGTATCCCCTGACGGCAGTACTTCCATCCAGGGGATACTTACCGCGGCCGTTGACTAATGAACGTTCATTCACTAGATGTTGCAACTCAAGGATGATGCGGAAGAATAGACTCTGACATCTTCCTCAGCGATGCCCGAAGCCGCACGATCACAACCCCAAGATGACGCGCTGGTAAAGACCCGGCGGCGGCAGATTTTCCTCGCCGCATGCCGCGTGCTCTCGCGCAAATCCTTTCACGAGGCGAGCGTCAAAGAACTCGCACTCGAGGCCGGCCTCGCTGCCGGTTCTATCTACGTCTACCTCCAGGGAAAGGAAGACATCCTCATATTGATCGCTGAATCGATGGTGGCCGAGTTGGTCGAGAGTCTCCCCTCCATTCGCGAACGAACCGAGGGCGAGCCGCGCCGCGAGTTGTTGGAAATCATGCGCACGATTCTCGACGTGATCGACCGGTACCGCGAGGCGTTCGCGGTCATGAATCATGAGGTGCGCTACCTGGCGCGCCGCCCCGAGCATCGCCGCGCGCTCGGCAAGATCACCGACGAATACCACAGCGCAGTCGCGCAGGTTCTGGAGCGCGGGCGCGAGGCGGGAGTGATTCAATTCGAAGATCTGCGCAGCGTGGTCCACGCCATTCACATGCTATGCGCGGGTTGGGCGACCGGCGCGAACTCGCTGAAAGACATCGACAAGGACGCGTACTGGCGTGAAATCGCAGGGATCGTTGAGGGCCGCTTTCTGGTTCCGATGGATCACAAGTCCGACGGGCGCTCTAATCGGGCCGCAGGGGAGAACTGACGATGGCATTTTACGATCGGCGCACGATGGATGGGGTCTACAGCGTTCGCCAGGGCGCGATCTACATCAGCAATTATCGCTACGCCGAAGAGCGCATGATGCGGATGATGGCGGGATGGATCGCGCTCACGCCGCAGATCGAGGTCAAACTCGAAATGGCGCGCCAGGTCTACGAAGACGCGCTGCACACCGATGCGCTGGGCAAGCGCCTGCCGGAGCTGCGCGCGCAGATCGCATCGAAGCCGCCCAATGCGGAGTTCGTCACCTTCATGAACGCGATCGAGGACAAGGCGGAGTGGGAGGACACCATCGAGCGCCTGGTCGGAATCTATCGCGTGCTCAAGCCGCATCTGATTTCGCATTACAGCGCGCATGTCGCGACGACGAATCCCGTCTATGAGCCGCCGACCGCGCGCATCCTGCAGCGGCTGGTCGAGGAAGAAAAGTTGCACGTCGAGCGCGGTCTGGTGTTGCTGAATGACCTGCTCGACTCGCGCGAGAAGCATCATCGCGCTAGCGAGTGGGAAGCGCACCTCGACGAGCTGCTCGCGGCCGCCGGCGGCGTCACAGGCTTTGCGGAGGGTGAAGAAGAAGGTCAGCGTCGCAGGGTCGGACGGAGTTAAACCATCATGAAAGGACATGCGGAGTTTCCGGAGCTCGAAAAGGCGATCGATGAGCACGCGAGCGCGGTGGTTGCCGGCAATATCCAGGCTGCGAAGGCCTTCCTCTCGGGTAGCGCGAACGAGTCGCATGACGTGTTCGTCTCAAAGATCGCGAAGGGTTCCATCAAAGGATTCGTCAAGCTCGGGCGCGCGCGTATCGGCATGCAGCATATGTCGAAGATTCGGTTCCTCACCGATAGCAAGCCGCTTCTGATGGTAAATCGATGGCGCGAGGAGAACGGCGCATGGCGCATCGCCGATAGTGAGGACCTCAGCCGCAAACGCTCGCCGTGGAGCGATATCGAAATTCCCACAGGCCTGCGCTCCGCAAACAGCGCCCGGCGCGGAGCCAG